>JBFJZP010000058.1:0-9623 GCA_041622095.1 Burkholderiaceae bacterium
CGCGGCAGCGCGATGGTCACGAAGCGATCGAGGAATTCGTACATGCGAACGCCACGCAGCGTGACCATGCAGCCGATCGGCACGTTGTCACGGATCTTGAAGCCGGCAATCGCCTTCTTCGACTTCGTGACGACAGGCTTCTGGCCGGCAATCTTGGTCAGGTCGGCCACGGCGTTGTCCATGACCTTCTTGTCGGCCACAGCCTCGCTGACACCCATGTTCAGCGTGATCTTGGTCAGACGCGGAACCTGCATCGGGGACTTGTAGCCAAACTTGGCCATCAGGTCCGGAGCGACTTTCTCGCGATAGTGTTTTTGCAGACGCGCCATGTTCATGCCACCTTGATTTCTTCGCCGCTGGACTTGTAAACGCGCACGCGCTTGCCATCAGCCAACAGCTTGATGCCGACACGGTCGGCCTTGCCGGTTACGGCGTTGAAAATTGCCACGTTCGACTGGTGAATCGGCATGACTTTCTCGACGATGCCACCGGTCGTGCCCTTGAGCGGATTGGGCTTGGTGTGTTTCTTCACCAGGTTGATGCCTTCGACCAACACATGGGAATCATCCTTGCGCAGCGTGACCTTGCCACGCTTGCCTTTGTCGCGCCCCGTGAGGACGATGACTTCGTCGCCTTTGCGAATCTTGTTCATGGCCTGCTTCCTTACAAAACTTCTGGAGCGAGAGACACGATCTTCATGAACTTCTCGGTACGCAATTCACGCGTAACCGGCCCGAAGATGCGGGTGCCGATCGGCTCGAGCTTGGCGTTGAGCAGGACGGCAGCATTGCCATCGAACTTCACCAGCGAGCCGTCGCTGCGACGGATGCCCTTGGCGGTACGCACCACCACGGCACTGTAGATCTCGCCTTTTTTGACGCGACCACGTGGCGCAGCTTCTTTTATGCTCACCTTGATGACATCGCCTACGCTGGCGTAGCGACGCTTGGAGCCGCCAAGCACCTTGATGCAAAGGACGGATTTGGCGCCGGTATTGTCGGCGACGTCCAATCGGGATTCAGTCTGGATCATTTATGTATTTCCCAACTTGCACCTGTTGCTGAGCCTCTCCGGTTTCCCGTCAAGGCCCCATACAGGCCAGTCTTGGGCCCGTCGTCCGCGGCGTGAACCACTCACACCGCCTCCGTTGGGCAGATTCTTGTCCGCTGTTTTACCAGCGAAGCCCGCGATTATGCATCAGCAAATACCGAGCGTCAACCGCTTGTCATGCAGGAAGTTGCAAATATTTATCGGCGAGCACCATGAAGGCCGCCAATTGCGGGTCCTGGCCGGTCTCCTGCTGCAGGATTTCCGCCACCGGCTGCGCCAGCTTGCGGGCCTGCGCCGCATCCAGGAACAACATGCGGGAACGGCGCGCCAGCATGTCCTCGACCGTACGGGCGTATTCGAAACCTGCGGCAAAGCGCACCATCGCCTCGGTCAAGCCGGGGGCGAGTTCCCGCCCGGCGCCGGGCAAAGCCAGCACCTGGGCCTGTTCGCTGCCGTAACTGTGCAGGCCGGGCGCGTCGGCGATCGAATGCTGATCCAACGGTGCGCCGTCCGCGCCGACCAGCCGGTGGCGCAGCGTGGCACCCGCCGGTCGACTCGGCAACAAGGCCTTCTCGAAGCAATGCTGCAGTACGTCCTCGGCCATGGCACGGTAAGTGGTCCATTTGCCGCCGGTCACCGTCACCAGGCCGCTGCGGCTGACCAGCACCGTGTGTTCGCGGCTCAGGCCCTTGGTGTGGTCGCCATCGTCGTCCTGCGGCTTGACCAACGGGCGCAACCCGACCCACACGCTGCGTACATCCTCGCGCGTCGGCGCCCGGCGCAGGTAACGCGCCGCCTCCGACAGGATGAACGACACCTCGTCGCGAAACGGCTCCGGTTCGCGGGCCAGGTCGTTGCGCGGGGTATCGGTCGTACCCAGGATCACCTTGCCCAGCCATGGCACCGCGAACAATACCCGCCCGTCGGCGGTCTTGGGCACCATCAAGGCGGTGTCGCCGGCCAGGAAGGACCGGTCCACCACCATATGGACACCCTGGCTGGGCGCCACCATCGGTCGGGTCGGGCTGCGCCCATCATCCGCATGGTCCTGGCCGTCCTGCTGGCGCAGGGTGTCGACCCAGACCCCGGTGGCATTGATCACGCAGCGGGCGCGCAAGGCCAGCCGCTGGCCGGTTTCGGTGTCCTCGCAGTGCAGGCCCACCACCTTGCCGGACTCGCTGATCAGGCCATCCGCCCGGCAGTAGTTGACCAGCAGCGCACCTTGCGCCGCGGCGCTGCGCGCCAGCGCCAGCGCCAGCCGCGCGTCGTTGATCTGGCCATCCCAATACAGGACGCCGCCCTTGAGGCCATCGTCGCGGGCATTGGGCAGCAGTTCCATCGCACGGCGCCGGCCCAGGAACCGGGTCGATCCGAGGCCGGCCTTGCCGGCCAGCAGGTCATATGCGGTCAGCCCCGCGCCATAAAACGGCGTCTCCCACCAATGGTAGGACGGCATCACGAAGGCCAGCGGCTGCGCCAGATGCGGCGCGTTGCCCAGCAGCGTGGTGCGTTCGCGCAAGGCCTCGCGCACCAGCGCGATATTGCCCTGCGCCAGGTAGCGCACGCCACCGTGCACCAGCTTGGTCGCGCGCGACGAGGTGCCCTTGGCAAAGTCATGCGACTCCACCAGCACCACCTTGAAGCCGCGCAGCGCGGCGTCGAGTGCCACGCCCAGGCCGGTGGCGCCGCCGCCGACGATCGCAATATCGAATGTCTGAGGCTCGGCCAGCGCCGCCATCAGGTCCGCACGCACGGTAGGCCGTGCGCTCGCCGTCACTTTGCCGCTCAAGCGTTCACCCAGCCTTTCGCACGCTGGACCGCCTGGCGCCAGCGGGCACGCTTGCTGGTCCGTTCGTCGGCGCCCATTGCCGGCTCGAAGCGCCTGTCCATCACCCACTGTGCGGTCAGTTCATCGGCGCCGGACCAGAAGCCGGTGGCCAGGCCGGCCAGGTAGGCTGCCCCCAGCGCCGTCGTCTCGGTGACCCGCGGGCGCACCACCGGCACGCCGGAGAAGTCGGCCTGCATCTGCATCAGCAGGTCGTTGCGACTGGCACCACCGTCGACCCGCAACTCGCGCAGCGCAATACCGGAGTCGGCGCTCATCGCGGCAAACACGTCGGCGCTCTGCAACGCGATCGATTCCAGCGCCGCACGCGCCAGATGGGCCCGTGTCGTACCCCGGGTGATCCCGACCAACGCGCCACGCGCATGACCGTCCCAATCCGGCGTTCCGAGCCCGGCAAAAGCCGGCACCAGATAAAGATCCTGGGTGTCGGCGACTTGTTCGGCCAATTGCTGGACCTGCTCCGCCGAGTCGATGACCCCCAGGCCGTCGCGCAACCACTGGATCGCCGCGCCGGCCACAAACACCGAACCCTCCAGCGCGTAGCAGGTCTGCGCCGGCTCCGGCCGGGCGCCCGGGCCGACCCAGGCCACGGTGGACAACAGCTTGTTCCGGCTCGCGACCGCCGCGGCGCCGGTGTTCATCAGCATGAAGCAACCCGTGCCATAGGTGTTCTTGGCCATGCCCGGCGCGTAGCAGGCCTGGCCGAAGGTGGCAGCCTGCTGGTCACCGGCCATGCCACCGATCGCAATCGCGCTGCCGAACAGCTCCGGATCGGTTTCGGCCAGCATGCCGCTGCATGGCACGACCTGCGGCAACAGGGATGGCGGGATGTCGAACAAGGCCAGCAGTTGCGGATCCCAGCGCAGCGTATGGATATTGAACAGCATGGTGCGGGAAGCATTGCTGGCGTCGCTGATATGGCAACGGCCGCCGGTCAGGTTCCAGACCAGCCAGCTCTCGACCGTGCCGAACGCGAGTTCACCCTTGTCGGCCCGCGCCCTGGCTCCCGGCACATGGTCGAGCAACCATTGCAGCTTGGTGGCGGAAAAATAGGAATCCAGCAACAGGCCGGTCTTGCGCTGGATCATGGCCTGGTGGCCCGCGGCGCGCAGCGCGTCGCATTGCCGGGCGGTGCGGCGGTCCTGCCAGACGATCGCGTTGGCCACCGGCTCGCCGGTCTTGCGATCCCACAATACGGTGGTTTCGCGCTGGTTCGTGATGCCGATCGCATCGATCTCCGACGCGCCGACGCCGGCCTTGGCCAGCACCGACCGCGCCATTGCCAGCTGCGACTGCCAGATCTCGCGGGCATCGTGCTCGACCCAGCCGGACTGCGGAAAAATCTGGTGAAACTCCTGCTGCGCAATCGCCGAAACCTGCCCGGATCGGTCGAACAGTATCGCCCGCGAACTGGTCGTACCCTGATCCAATGCAAGAATATATGACATAGGTGCGAAGGTTACCGCAAGACTCCGGCGCGGCAGAGCCGCACTCCGACATATTCCGAAAGACCACATGAACCCACACATTGCATTCATCGGCGGCGGCAACATGGCCAGCGCCATCATCAACGGCATGGTGGACCAAGGCTTTCCCAGGAGCCAGATCAGCGTGGTCGAACCCTGGCAGGAGGCCCGCGAGAAACTCAAGGACCACTTCGGACTGGACGCCCATGAGGCCGCCGGTGAGTTCCTGTCGCAAGCCGACATCGTGGTCTGGGCGGTCAAGCCGCAGACGTTCAAGCAGGCCGCACAACAGAAACGTTTCTTTGCCGATACCGCGCTGCACCTGAGCGTGGCCGCCGGCATTCCGAGCGACAGCATCGCCCGCTGGTTGTCGAACGAGCGTGTGGTCAGGGCCATGCCCAATACGCCGGCACTGATCGGCAAGGGCATCACCGCGCTGTATGCCCGTCCCGGCATCACCGACGACGACATGCATGCGGTGGCGCAGATCGTCAAGACCACCGGCGACTTCCTCTGGGTCGACAAGGAGGAGCAGCTCGACGCGGTCACCGCCTTGTCCGGCTCGGGCCCGGCCTATGTGTTCTTCTTCATGGAGGCGATGACCGAGGCCGGCGCCGCGATGGGCCTGACCCGCGAGCAGGCCTACAAGCTCAGTGTGTCCACCTTTATCGGCGCCGCCGAGCTGGCCAGGTCGTCCAACGAGCCGCCGGAGATCCTGCGCCAGCGGGTCACCTCCAAGGGCGGAACCACCCATGCCGCGATCACGTCGATGGAGGCATCGAATATCAAGCCGCTGTTCGAACGCGCCCTGCACGCCGCGCGCACCCGGGCCCAGGAACTCGGCCAGGAATTCGGCAGCGACTGAGCCGCCAGGCGATCATGCCAGCGCGTACGACACCGCAATGCCGGCAAATACCGCGAAGCCGACCCAGTGGTTCAGGCGAAACGCCTTGAAACACGGGTCGCGCTGGCGATCGCGAATCAACCAGCCATGCCAGACGGCCTGGGCCGCGGCCGCCGCAAACCCTGTCGCCAGCCAGGCCGATCCTGCCAGGGGCCAGGTCAACACGGTCCACATGGCCAGGTGGATGGCATAAAAGGACAACACCGCGGCAACGTCGAACCGCCCCAGCGTGATCGCCGAGGTCTGGATGCCGATACGCAAGTCGTCGTCGCGGTCGACCATCGCATATTCGGTGTCGTAGGCCAGCACCCAGAACAGGTTGCCGAGCAGCAGCCACCAGGCCAGCGCCGGCACCGCATCGCCCAGTGCAGCCCAGCCCACGCTGTCGGCGCCGCGCACCGCGGCAAACGCCATCGGAATGCCGAAACTGAACGCCACCCCGAGCACCGCCTGCGGCATCGAGAACACGCGCTTGGCATACGGGTAGGCCAGCGTGACCAGCAAGGCGGCGAACGACAAGGCCACCGTCAATCGGTTGGTCGTCAGCACCAACGCGAATGCCAGCAGCGCGAGCACCGCGCCCACCGCCAGGGCTTCACGCACCGACACCGCACCACGGGTGACCGGGCGCTGCGCGGTGCGTTTCACATGTTTGTCGAACTCGCGGTCGGCCACGTCGTTGATGCAGCAACCGGCGCTGCGCATCAGGATCGTGCCGAAGGTGAAAACCGCCACCAGGTGCCAGCCCGGGAAACCGCCGGCGGCCAGCCACAAGGCGCTGAGTGTCGGCCAGAGCAACAGCAACCAGCCGGCCGGCCGGTCCCAGCGGATCAGTTGCAGATACAGCTGCAGGCGGCTGGGCATGGCCTGCGCCGTCATGGCCGCGCCGACCCCAGGGCGCCGCGATGCGATCCGATCGGCATGCCGCTCACCTCATGACAGGCGCTTGACACCGGGCAACTCGCAGGCGTAGACCGCATTGCGCAACGCGGCGATCGCCTCGTAGCGGGTGAAACTGCGCCGCCAGGCCAGCACCACGCGGCGCGTCGGCGCATGATCCTCCGGGCCGTCGATGACCGGCAGGTAGCGGACATAGGGATCCTCGTCCTTGCGCCGGGCCGGCCGGTTGCCCATCGCCTGCTGCGGCACACCCAGGCGCGGCACCAGCGTCACGCCCATGCCGGCGGCCACCATGTGCTTGATCGTCTCGAGCGACGAACCCTCGAAACTGCGCTGGATGCCTTCGGCGGTCCCGGAAAAGCGCGCAAACTCCGGGCAGACCTCCAGCACATGGTCGCGAAAACAATGGCCGGTGCCCAGCAGCAGCATGGTTTCCGACTTCAATTGCTCGGCAGTGACCGACTTGCCCTTGGCCAGCGCATGGTTGCGCGGCACCGCGGCGACGAAAGGCTCGTCGTACAAGGGCGCGATCGCCAGGCCGGTATCGGGAAACGGCTCGGCCAGGATGGCGCAATCGAGTTCGCCGGTGCGCAGCATCTCGAGCAGCTTGACGGTGAAATTCTCCTGCAGCATCAAGGGCATCTGCGGCGTCATCGCGATCACATGGCGCACCAGGTCGGGCAACAGATACGGCGCGATGGTGTAGATGACACCCAGGCGCAACGCGCCGGCCAGCGGGTCCTTGCCGCGTTTGGCGATTTCCCGGATGCCGGCCGCCTGCTCGAGCACCGACTGCGCCTGACGCACCACCTCCTCGCCCAGCGGCGTGACCGACACCTCGTTGGCGCTGCGCTCGAACAGCTTGAGGTCCAGTTCTTCCTCGAGTTTCTTGACCGCGACCGACAAGGTCGGTTGCGATACATGGCAGGCTTCGGCGGCCTTGCCGAAATGCCGCTCGCGGGCCACCGCCACGATGTACTTGAGTTCGGTCAGGGTCATGAAGCTATTGTCCTATGGCACAGGCGAGTATCCGGCAACCGATGGGCGCCAGCCACCCACACGTACTGTGGTCTTGGCTGCAACGTGACAAGCGCTGCGCGCAATTGTCCGTTTCCGCCGCAACCGTGTTGTCGCCCTTGGGGCGGCCCGGCGGGGGGTTGACACAGGGTGTCTCATGCCTTGAGGAACTCCGCTTTGCCGCCGAGCCAGCGCGCAACGTGCCGCTGTGCCAGTGCCGGATGGTGGTCGAGCAGCCGCGGCGCCGCTTCGCGCGCCCATTGCAGCAAGTCGGCATCGACCGCCAGGTCGGCAAACCGCAGCAAGGCGGCGCCGGACTGGCGCGCACCCAGGAACTCGCCCGGCCCGCGGATCTCCAGGTCGCGCCGGGCGATCTCGAAACCGTCCGAGGTCTCCGCCATCGCCTTGAGCCGGGCGCGTGCGGTCTCGCCCAGGCGTGGCGCGTCGCCGGTGGAATACATCAGCACGCAGGCCGACGCCGCCGCGCCGCGCCCGACCCGGCCGCGCAACTGGTGCAGCTGCGACAGCCCGAAACGTTCCGCATGCTCCACCACCATCAGCGAGGCGTTCGGCACATCGACACCGACCTCGATCACCGTGGTGCTGACCAGCACCCCCATCGCGCCACTGACGAATTGCGCCATCACCGCCTTCTTCTCGGCCACCGGCATACGCGAATGCAGCAGGCCGACCACGACCGGCCGGTCCGGGCCACCCGGCCCCGCCGCCAGCGCAGCGCTGAGCTGCGCATGGGTTTCGGTGGCATTGGCCAGGTCCAGCGCCTCGCTTTCCTCGATCAGCGGACAGACCCAGTAGACCTGGCGGCCCTGGGCCAGCTGGTCGCGGATGCGCGCAATCACCTCGTCGCGCCGGGACTCATTGACCAGCTTGGTGACGATCGGCGTGCGTCCGGGTGGCAGGTCATCGATGGTGGACACATCCAGGTCGGCGTAATAACTCATCGCGAGCGTGCGCGGGATCGGCGTGGCGCTCATCATCAGCAGGTGCGGCTCCAGCGGCGGGCCGGCCGCATCCGCACCGTCGTCCGGCGCCCCCGCCGGTGTCATCTTGCTGCGCAGTGCCAGCCGCTGCGCCACGCCGAACCGGTGCTGCTCGTCGATGATGGCCAGCGCCAGATTGCGAAAAACCACCTTGTCCTGGATCACCGCATGGGTGCCGATCACCAGCGCAGCCTCGCCACTGGCGATCAGCTCCAGCATCGCGCGGCGTTCCCGGGTCTTCTGGCTGCCTGTCAACCAGGCGGTGGTGATGCCCAGCGGCTCGAGCCAGCCGATCAGCTTGCGAAAGTGTTGTTCGGCCAGGATTTCGGTCGGGGCCATCAGCGCGCACTGGTAACCGCTGTCGATGCAGATCGCCGCCGCCAGCGCGGCCACCACCGTCTTGCCGGACCCGACGTCACCCTGCAGCAGGCGGTGCATCGGCACCACTCGCCGGAGATCGTTCGCGATTTCCGCGCCGACGCGTTGCTGGGCGCCGGTCAGGGTGAATGGCAAGGCCGCCAGCAGACGATCGCGCAGGCCTGCGTCGCGCGGCGACAAGGGCGGCGAACGCAAGGCCTCGCGGGTGCGTTTGGCGTGCAGTTGCGAGAGTTGCTGGGCCAGCAGTTCCTCGAGTTTCAGGCGTTGCCAGGCGGGATGGCTATGGTCCTCCAGCGTCGCCAGCGCCACGTCGGGCGTCGGATGGTGCAGGAACACCAGCGCCTGGCGCAGGCTCCATGGGGCTACGCCGCGAATACCGGCCAGCCATTCGGCCGGGATCGTGTCCGACAGGTCGACCCGCGACAAGGCACCGGCCACCGCCTTGCGCAGATACGCCTGGGGCAGTCCGGCTCCGGTCGGATAGACCGGTGTCAAGGCATCCGGCAGCTCGCCGCCGGCGGCATGAACCACCGGATGCACCATGGTCCAGCCGAGAAAACCGCCGCGCACCTCGCCGCGCAAGCGCACCTGCGCACCCACCGCCAGCTGTTTTTGCTGCGATGCGTAGAAGTGGAAAAACCGCAGCGTGCAGGTCTCCTGCCCGTCCTTGACCGTCACCAGCAACTGGCGCCGGGGTCGGAACGTCACCTCGTTGTCGACCACCGTGGCCTGAAACTGCACCGTCTGGCCCTCGCGGGCGTCCTGCAGCCGGATGATCCGGGTTTCGTCCTCGTAACGCAGCGGCAGATGCAAGGCCAGGTCGATGTCGCGCTGCAAGCCCAGCTTGTCCATCGCCTTTTGCATCGGCGATTTCGCGGGTTTGGCGGCGGGGGTTGCGGGCATGGGACAATTCTGCCCTTTCTTGTTCCCCACTTTTCTTGGTACGGGCCGGTAAAGCCCTCAAGCACATGTCCACTGCCATCAGCGACGCCACGCGCGTCCACACCCTCTCCGATTTCGACTTCCCGCTGCCCGCGGAACTGATCGCCCAGCATCCGGCC
>JBFJZP010000059.1:0-9609 GCA_041622095.1 Burkholderiaceae bacterium
GCTCTACCAACTGAGCTAAGAACCCAACCTCAAACCTGTGCCTCAGTTCAACGCATCTTTCAATGCCTTGCCCGGGCGGAACTTTGGAACCTTGGCGGCCTTGATTTTAATCGCAGCGCCGGTGCGCGGATTGCGACCTGTGCGAGCAGCCCTTTTGCCGACGGCAAATGTACCGAATCCGACCAGCGAAACCGAGCCACCTTTTTTCAAGGTGGTCTTGACAGCACCGATGGTGGACTCCAGCGCGCGGGTCGCAGCAGCCTTGGAGATATCGGCGTGTTTCGCAATATGTTCGATCAACTCAGTCTTGTTCACAAAGAACCTCTCGTATGGAAGCGGGGACAGGATGAATATCCCCGCAAGAATCTGGACACCACGCGAACTGCATTCAGTTGCGCAATGGGCTCGGTTGCACAGGAAGCCGTCGGTCTGGATCACAGAACTCGAGGTCCGTACTGCAACTGATTAGAGCCACGGACCACGACCGTGTCAACCTGCCAGGCGGCAATCTTCGGTGCGGACGCGAATTCTATTCGCTTTTGTCCGGCGCGCCGCCTGGCCGGCACGCGCCCTGCCCTGGCGCCGCGTCGCGCAGGGACCGCGCCCAGGCCCGAGGGCCTGCTCCGCCGGCACCCGAACCTGTCAGCCGCGCAAGGCCTGTTCGATTGCACGACCCATGTCGGCAGTAGTGCCCTTGCCACCGATATCCGGTGTCCGGGGTGCACCACTGTCCGGTGCAAGCACCGTCTCGATCGCCGACAACACCGCGTCATGTGCCGCACGATGGCCCAGGAAATCGAGCATCAATGCGCCACACCAGATCTGACCGATCGGGTTGGCCACACCCTTGCCGGCAATGTCCGGTGCCGAACCGTGGACCGGCTCGAACAGTGACGGATGCTTGCCGGTCGGATTCAGGTTGGCGCTGGGTGCGATACCGATGGTCCCGGTACACGCCGGTCCGAGGTCGCTGAGGATGTCGCCGAACAGGTTGCTGGCCACCACCACATCGAAGAAGTCCGGCCGCTGCACGAAGTGCGCGGTCAGGATGTCGATGTGGAACTTGTCGACGGTGACATCCGGATACTCCTGGGCCATCAGCGCCACGCGTTCGTCCCAGTACGGCATCGTGATCGCGATGCCGTTGGACTTGGTGGCGCTCGTCAGGTGTTTCTTCGGACGCGAACGCGCCAGGTCGAAGGCAAAACGCAGCACCCGGTCCACACCGACGCGGGACATCACCGTTTCCTGCATGACGATCTCGCGGTCGGTTCCGGCGAACATGCGCCCGCCGACGCTGGAGTATTCGCCTTCGGTGTTCTCGCGCACGATGAACATGTCGATCTCGCCGGGGTCGCGCCGATTGCCGTCACGCCGCACCACCGGTGCGATGATGCCGGGCATCAGCCGGGCCGGACGCAGGTTGATGTACTGGTCGAACTCGCGCCGGAACAGCAGCAGCGAACCCCACAGCGACACATGGTCGGCAATCTTCTCCGGCCAGCCCACCGCGCCGAAATAAATCGCGTCATGGCCGCCGATCTGGTCCTTCCAGTCGTCCGGCAGCATCTTGCCGTGGCGCTCGCAATAGTCCCAGCTCGAAAAATCGAAGTGGTCGAACTGCAGGTCGATGCCGAACTTGCCGGCCGCTGCCTCCATCACGCGAATGCCCTCGGGCATGACTTCCTTGCCAATGCCGTCGCCGGCAATCACCGCAATACGTTTCCTGCTCATTGCTGCTCCTTGTACGCATCATTGATGCATCGACTTGCCAACGGTGCGCCGCCACCTCAAGCCGGCCGCGGCCGCACCACCAAACTCACACCCAGCGCCGTCACGGCCATGCCCAACACCGTGACGACGGTGATCGGCTCCGAAAACAGCACCCAGGCCATCACCGCCGCAGTCGGCGGCACCAGATAAAAGAGACTCGTGACCGTGGTCGCCGCGCCCTTCTGGATCAACAGATACAACAGCGAGCTGCCGCCCAGGGTCAGCACCAGCACCGACCAGGCCATCGCGCCGATCGCCTCCGGCTCCCAGCGCATGGCTTCGGATTCGAACAAGGCCAGTGGCAAGGTGACCAGCAAGGCCGCGCCCAGCTGTATCGCGTTGGCAGTGCGCACGTCGCAGCGCGCAACAAAACGTTTCTGATACAGGGTCCCGGCGGTGATGGCGAGCAAGGCGCCAATCGCCAGCGACAGGTTGACCAGCGTGATCTGGTCGCCGGCATCTGCGATCCCGAGCTTGCGCGACACCACCAGCACCAGGCCGGTCAGGCCCAGCGCCAGGCCCAGCCACTGTCGCTGCGATACGCGTGTGCCTCCGGCCGACAGCCAGATCGCCGTCAATACCGGCTGCAGGCCGACCACCAGTGCCGACACACCCGAGCCCATGCCGGCCTTCACCGCCGCCCAGACGCCGCCGAGATAGATCGCATGCATCAGGATGCCGGTGACCGCCAGATGGCCCCACTGGCGCCGGCCAACCGGCCAGCGCGAACCCGACAACCAGATCCAGGGCAGAAAACAGAGCACGGACAAGGCATACCGCAACGCCAGGAAGGTAAACGGCGGGCCATGGGGCATGCCGTAGCGGGCGACGATGAAACCGGTGCTCCAGATCAACACGAACACCAGTGGCATGGCCCGCAACAGCGGATCCTCCTGGCCGGCAACCGTCATCGGACCCTGGCCCGGATCTCCGGAACGGCTTTCTTGAGGTAATAGACCATCGACCAGACGGTCAGGACGGCGGCAATCCAGATCAGCCACTGGCCCCATTGCCGGGTGTTGATCATGCCGAACAACACCCCGTCATACAGCAGGAATGGAATCGCTACCATCTGGCCAACCGTCTTGAGCTTGCCGATCATGTGCACCGCCACACTCTTGGACGCCCCGATCTGGGCCATCCATTCACGCAGTGCCGAGATCGCGATCTCGCGTCCGATGATGATCAGTCCGACGAAGACATCGGCCCGGTTCAGGTGCACCAGCACCAGCAATGAGGCACAGACCAGGAACTTGTCGGCCACCGGATCGAGAAAGGCGCCGAAGGACGAGGTCTGGTTCAGCTTGCGTGCCAGATACCCGTCCAGCCAGTCGGTGGCAGCGAACAACACGAACATCACCGTGGCAATCAGGTTCTTGTTCGCCAGCGTGATCGTGCTGTCGGGCAGGTAGAAGATACCGACGATGAGGGGGATCGCGACGATACGCGTCCAGGTCATGATGGTCGGAATCGTCAGGAACATGGGCGAATTGTGGCACGGCCTGCACGATGAATGTGCCGCACATGCAACAGCTGGCAAGGATCAATGCAGGGCGCGGTAAATTTCCTCGGCCAAGGCCCGTGAAACACCTTCCACCGTGGCCAGATCGTCGGCACTGGCCAGCGCCACGCCCCGCACGCCACCGAAACGCTGCAGCAACCGGGCCCGCCGCTTCGGCCCGACGCCGGGAATCTCCTGCAACTGGCCGCCCCCGACCCGCACCCGGTCGCGCTTGGCGCGCATGCCGGTGATCGCAAATCGATGTGCCTCGTCGCGCACCTGGGCCACCAGCATCAGCGCAGCCGAGTCCTTGCCCAGGTAGACCTTGTCCCGGCCATCGGCAAACACCAGTTCCTCCAGGCCGACCCGACGCCCTTCGCCCTTCTCGACGCCGACGATCAGCGACAGATCCAGACCCAGGCCCTCGAACACCTCGCGCGCCATCGACACCTGGCCCTTGCCGCCGTCGACCAGCACCAGGTCCGGCAGCCGCGCGTTGTCGGCAAGCGGCTCGCCACTGTCCTGCGCCGCGCGCGCCGCCTCGACCAGCTTGCCGTAGCGGCGGCTCAACACCTGTCGCATCGCCGCATAGTCGTCGCCCGGCGTGATGCCGTCGATGGTGTAGCGGCGGTATTGCGCCGCCTGCATCTTGTGGTGCTGGTACACGACGCAGGAGGCCTGGGTGGACTCGCCAGCGGTGTGCGAGATGTCGAAACACTCCATGCGCAAGCCGTCCAGGTCGTCCAGCGGCAGGTCCAGCGCCTGGGCCAGCGCCAGCGTGCGCGCCTGCTGCGAGCCCTCTTCCGACAACAGCCGCGCCAGTTGCAGCGCCGCATTGGTTTGCGCCATCTCCAGCCAGATCCGGCGCTGCTCGCGTGGCTGGTGCACCACGCTGACCTTGACCCCGCCTTGCGCCGACAAGGCCTGGACCAGCGATTTGCGCACCGGCTCGCTGGTCACCAGCGAGGCCGGCACCGCGACATCGAGATAGTGCTGGGCGATGAAGGCCTCGAGCACCCGGGCCTCGAGCGACACCGGCTGCGCCTGTCCGCCATCGTGCTGCTCCTGCTCGTCCTGCATTGCGACGCCATCGTCCACATGCACCGGGAAATACGGCCGATCGCCCAGGTGCCGGCCACCCCGCACCATTGCCAGGTTCACGCAGGCCTTGCCACCTTGCACCTTCACCGCCAGGATGTCGACGTCGCGGTCCGATACGTTGTCGACCGATTGCTGGTGCAACACGCTGGACAAGGCCGACACCTGGTCGCGCAACTCCGCCGCCTGCTCGAACTCCAGCCGTTCGGCATGCGCCATCATGCGCGCCTCCAGGTCGTTCAACACCTCGCCGGCATCGCCTTGCAGGAAGCGCTCCGCATTGGCCACGTCCTGGGCATAGTCGGGAACCGATACATGGCCGACGCAGGGCGCGGAGCAGCGCTTGATCTGGTACAGCAGGCACGGCCTGGTGCGATGGTTGAACACCGTGTCCTCGCAGGTCCGCAGCCGAAACAGCTTCTGGATCAGCAGAATGCTCTCCTTGACCGCCCAGGCGCTCGGATACGGGCCGAAGTAACGGTGTTTCTTCTCGATCGCGCCGCGGTAATACGACACCCGCGGGAAGTCGACCGCCTGCCATGCCGGCGCGACGGCACCGGGTTCGGCGACGGCCGGCGCCGCAACCGGGTCGCCATGGGCGGCAGCATCCTTCGGGTCGACCGCCGAGCGCCGCTTGCGCTGCGCCGCTGCCGGGGCCGGCCCCGAGAGCTTGAGGTAGGGGTAACTCTTGTCGTCGCGAAACAAGATGTTGTATTTCGGCCCCAGCGTCTTGATCAGGTTGTTTTCCAGCAGCAAGGCCTCGGCCTCGGAGCGCACCACCGTGGTCTGCATGCGCGCGATCTGACCCACCATGTGGCCGATCCGTGTGCCGCCATGGGTGTTGCGAAAATAGCTGGCAACACGCTTTTTCAAGTTGATCGCCTTGCCGACATACAACACCACGCCATCCGCGTCGAAGAAGCGGTAGACCCCCGGCAGGCCGGGCAAGGCCGCAACCTCCGACAACAGTTGTGCGGAATGGACCGGCTGCTGCGGCGCCTCGGCCGGTGCCGGATCGGCGGGTGTGGCCGGCGCAGCGGTCGATGCAGGTTGGTCGTCTCGGGGTTTGGCCATGGACCGTATTGTGGACAATCTGCCGGATGACGCGGGCACAACGCTGGGACATCTTCTGCAGGGTCATCGACAACTACGGCGACATCGGCGTGTGCTGGCGGCTGGCGGCCGACCTGGCCGCGCGCGGGGCCGAGGTGCGTTTATGGGTCGATGACGCCAGCGCGCTGGTCTGGATGGCCCCCGGCGCCCTGCGAGGCGAGTGGCCCGGCGTTCGCGTGCTGCCATGGGACCGCGCCGTCGATGCCACCACCCTGTCGACACTGGCGCCAGCCGACGTCTGGATCGAGGCCTTCGGCTGCGCGATTCCCGAGGCCTTCGTGGCCCATGCCCGGGCAGGCATGGCCGACAGCACGGCGCCGGCGGTCTGGATCAATCTCGAATACCTGTCGGCCGAGTCCTTCGCCGAACGCAGCCATGGCTTGCCGTCCCCGGTGATGCAGGGTGCGGGCCGCGGCTGCACCAAGTATTTCTATTACCCCGGTTTTACGCCGGCCAGCGGCGGTCTGCTGCGCGAACCCGGACTGGCGGCGCGCCAGGCCGGCTTCGACCGGGCCGCCTGGCTCGCGCAAAACGGTATCCGCTGGCAGGGCGAGCGCCTGGTGTCGCTGTTCTGCTACGAACCGGCGGCCTTGCCGGCCCTGCTCGCCCAGTGGCGACAAGGACCGGATCCGACCCGGCTGCTGGTCACCCACGGCCGGGCCACGGCGGCGGTACGCCAGGCGCTGCAAGCCGGCACGTCGCCAGAGCGCGGCAGCGGCGCCCTGCAGATCGACGAATGCCCGGCCATGAGCCAGGCGCAGTTCGACCAGTTGCTGTGGGCCTGTGACCTGAACCTGGTGCGCGGCGAGGATTCGGTGATCCGTGCCTTGTGGGCCGGGAAACCCTTCATCTGGCAGATATACCCGCAGGACGACGACGCCCACCACGCCAAGCTGCAGGCTTTCCTCGACGTGCTCGACGCCCCCGACAGCCTGCGCCAGGCGCATCTGGCCTGGAATGCGGCGGCGAACACCGGCCTGCCGGCGCTGGCCGGTGCGCTTGCCGGCTGGGCCAGTTGGGTGGCGGGCACCCGGCAGCAACTGCGCCGGCAGGACGATCTGGTGACGCGATTGCAGGAATTTGTCGCATCGAAACACACGGACACCCGACAGGTACCGCAAAACCGTTAAAATTCAAGGCTTTGCGGAAAACGACCGGCTCCCACCGGCTCCTACCGCAACTATCCACCGCTGGCACGGGTCGAATCCAGCATCGCACAGTGCGATGCGCCCGTAGCGCGGAAATTGTTGGGAAACCCTTATGAAAATCGCGCAAGAAATCCGTGCCGGTAATGTGATCATGCATGGCAAAGACCCGATGGTCGTCCTGAAGACCGAATACAGCCGCGGCGGACGCAACTCGGCCACCGTGCGCATGAAGCTCAAGAGCCTGCTGAACAACTTCGGTACCGAAGTCGTGTTCAAGGCCGACGACAAGATGGACCAGGTCATCCTGGACAAGAAGGAATGCACCTATTCCTACTTTGCCGACCCGATGTATGTCTGCATGGACGCCGAGTACAACCAGTACGAAGTCGAGTCCGAGAACATGGGCGACACGCTGAACTACCTGGAAGACGGCATGCCGCTGGAAGTGGTGTTCTACGACGGCAAGGCGATTTCGGTCGAATTGCCGACCAGCGTCGAGCGCGAAATCACCTGGACCGAACCCGCGGTCAAGGGCGACACGTCCGGCAAGGTGCTCAAGCCGGCCAAGATCGCCACCGGATTCGAGATCGGCGTGCCGCTTTTCGTGTCGCAAGGTGACAAGGTCGAGATCGATACCCGCACCGGCGAGTACCGCAAACGGGTCTGAGGTCGCACAAAAGCGCCACACCCTGAAAGGCTCCGCAAGGAGCCTTTTGTGTTTCAGCCTGCATCCACCCCAGGCCTTCACCACCTCTTCATCGCCCGCGAGGTCTCCATGCCATTCGACCTGCAGTTGATCGACGTGCCGTTTCGCATGCAGCCCGGCCTGCGCAAGCTGGGCACGCACGCGCGCCACCTGCATGCGCTGCAGCCGGACAGCCCGCTGTTCGCGGCCCGGCAACAGGTCTCGCGCGCCGGCCAGGCCTTGCATGTCGCGCCGGGTTTCGATGCCGGTCCGGCGCTGGACGCGATCTGGCGGCAGGCCCGGCAGGACGGCATCGCCACGCCGGACCCGTCCCTGCCGCTGGAACTGGTGCTGGCGCAGGACCTGGCGGTGCTCGACCTGGCCAGCCTGTGTGTTCCCTGGATGTGTGTCTGCCTGCCCAGCGGCTGGGCGCCGGAAGAAAAGATCGGGCGGACCATGGCGCAGATCCATGCGCCGGTCGCGGACAGCGACGCGCTGAGCAACCGCTGGGCCCACCTGGCCCGGCTGGTGAGTGCCGGCCAGGCGTGGGAGCGCCAGGTCTGGACCATCAGCCCGTCGTCCCGCCTCGACCAGCATCCGCATCGGCATGCGCCGGCACCATGGCCGGACACCGCGGACCTGTCCGCATTCGCCGGCCAGTGTTACCTGCGCAGCGAATACCAGACCTTCTTCCCGGTATCTGACCCGGCCGGCCGGCCATCGGGACAGGCGGTGTTCACGATCACCGTCGCGCTGCAGCCCTTGCCCGATGCGGCGCGCACGCCAGCGGATGCCCTGCGGTTGCAGCAGTCGCTGGCGTCGATGGGGGATGCGGTGCTGCAATACAAACGCCTGGAGCCGGCGCGCACGCGCCTGCTGGCCTGGTTGTCGCAACGGGCAGGCGCAGCACCGCCCCCGCCCGCGCAAAACGTGTAGGCTAGCGTCATGGCCGCTGCCTCCACCGACATCAAGCCCAAGCCCGACGCCACGGCGCGATCGCAACTGGCGATCCGCCGCATCGGCATCGACACCTACCGCGAAAACGTCGCCTACCTGCACCGCGACTGCGCGGTCTACCGGGCGGAGGGTTTCCAGGCGCTGAGCAAGATCTCGGTCCATGCCAACGGGCAACGCATCCTGGCCACACTCAACGTCGTGGACGACCTGTCGATCGTCGGTTGCGAGGAACTCGGCCTGTCCGAGGACGCGTTTGCGCAACTCGGCGTCGCGGACGGCCATACCGCCAGCCTGTGGCACGCGGAGCAACCGGCGTCGATCCGCGCATTGAACCGCAAGATCGCCGGCGAACGGCTGGACCAGGACGACTTCACTGCGGTGATCTCCGATATCGCGACCCGCCAGTATTCCAAGATCGAGTTGACCGCGTTTGTCGTGTCCACCCACCGTTACGAAATGGACCGCGAGGAGGTGTATTTCCTGACCCGGGCGATGGTCGCCAGCGGCCGCAAGCTGGACTGGCATGCGGACCTGGTGGTGGACAAGCATTGCATCGGTGGCATCCCGGGCAATCGCACCTCGATGCTGGTGGTGCCGATCGTGGCCGAACACGGCCTTTTGTGCCCGAAGACCTCGTCGCGCGCGATCACCTCGCCGGCCGGCACGGCGGACACGATGGAGGTGCTGGCACGGGTCGAACTCGGACTGGTCGAACTCGGCGACATCGTGCGGGCCCAGCGCGGATGCCTGGCCTGGGGCGGCACCGCCGACCTGTCGCCGGCCGACGACGTGTTGATCTCGGTCGAGCGGCCGCTGGGCATCGACTCGCCCGGCCAGATGGTCGCCTCCATCCTGTCCAAGAAGATTGCGGCCGGCTCCAGCCACCTGCTGCTCGACATTCCGGTCGGACCGACCGCCAAGGTCCATGGCATGGCGCAGGCCCAGCGGCTGCGGCGCCTGTTCGAATACGTTGCCTCGCGCATGGGCCTGACGCTGGAAGTGGTCATCACCGATGGTCGCCAGCCGATCGGCCAGGGTATCGGGCCGGTGCTGGAAGCACGCGACGTGATGCGGGTGCTGCACCAGGACCCGCTCGCCCCGGCGGACCTGCGCGAGAAGTCCTTGCGCCTGGCCGGCCGCATGATCGAATGCGACCCTGCGGTGCGTGGCGGCCAGGGGCTGGAGATCGCGCGCGAGATCCTCGACAGCGGTCGCGCATTGCGGCGCATGAACGCCATCATCGCCGCCCAGGGCGGCACCGGCTTCGCCTACCGGCATCCGCAACTGGGTGAACGCAGCTTCGAGGTGCTGGCGCCGGAATCCGGCGTGGTGAC
>JBFJZP010000060.1:0-9582 GCA_041622095.1 Burkholderiaceae bacterium
CGAGACGCCGATGCTGCGCGACGACGTGGCGGCCAAGAAATTGCCGCCGGTCAAGCAGCGCTTGCCGGAAAACCCGCTGGTCGTCACGATGGACGGCAAGGTCCAGGAGCCGGGGCAACATGGCGGCACGCTGAACATGTTGATCGCGCGGGCGCGCGATATCCGCATGATGGTGGTCTACGGGTACGCCCGCCTGGTGGGGTACGACCGCAACTACGTTCTGGGGCCCGACCTGCTGCAAAGCATCGACGTCAAGGACGACCGGGTCTTCACGATGAAGTTGCGGCCAGGGCACCGATGGTCGGATGGTGCGCCGTTCACCAGTGAGGACTTCCGCTATTTCTGGGAAGACGTGGCCAACGACAAGGATCTCAGCCCGGCCGGCCCGCCGGCGGCTTTGATGGTCGACGGGCAGCCGCCCAAGGTGGAGTACCTGGACAAGACCACGGTGCGTTACAGCTGGACCAAGCCGAATCCGGATCTCCTGGCACTGATGGCAGGGCCGTCGCCACTGCTGATCTATCGTCCCGCGCATTACCTCAAGCAGTTCCACAGAAAACACAACCCGAAGGTGATCGAGGCCGAAAAAGCCGAGCCGGGCAAACGCAGCTGGGCCGCGATCCACAACCGCGAAGACAACATGTACCAGTTCGACAATCCCCGATTGCCGACGCTGGAGCCCTGGGTCAATACCACCAAGCCGCCGACCGACCGCTTCGTGCTGGTGCGCAATCCGTACTTCCATCGCGTCGATGCCAATGGCCGCCAGTTGCCGTACATCGACCGGGTGGTGCTGCCGGTCGTCGACTCCAAGCTGATTCCGGCCAAGGCCGGTGCCGGCGAGTCCGACCTGCAGGCGCGTGATGTCGCGTTCAGCAACTACACCTTCCTGAAGAAGGGCGAGAAAGCCAACAACTACAAGACCTATCTCTGGCGTACCGCCAAGGGTTCGCACATGGCGTTGTACCCGAACCTGAACGTCGTCGATCCGGTCTGGCGCCAGTTGTTCCGCGACGTGCGGTTCCGCCGCGCCTTGTCGATGGCGATCGACCGCAGCCAGATCAACCAGGTGCTGTACTTCGGACTGGCGACCGAAAGCAACAACACCGTGGTTCCCGAGAGTCCGCTGTTTCGCAAGGAATTCCAGACCCAGTGGGCCAAGTTCGACAAGAAGGCGGCCGACAAGCTGCTCGACGATCTCGGTCTCAAGCGCGGCCCGGACGGCATCCGCCGCCTGTCGGATGGCCGGCCGCTGGAGATCATCGTCGAGACCGCTGGTGAGAGCACCGAGCAGACCGACGTGCTGGAGTTGATTCGCGAGACCTGGCGCGAGGTCGGCATCAAGTTGTTCAGCAAGCCGTCGCAACGTGACCTGCTGCGCAACCGGGTGTATGCGGGCGAGGCGATGATGTCGGTGTTCAACGGGCTGGACAACGGCATGCCATCGGCCGACACATCGCCGGACGAACTCGCACCGAAGGACCAGGGCCAGCTGCAGTGGCCAAAATTCGGCCAGTATTTCGAGACCGCCGGCAAACTTGGCGAAGCGCCGGATTTCCCGGAGGCGATCGAGCTGATGAAGCTCTGGAATGCCTGGCGTACCGCCAACCAGGAGGAACGCACCAAGATCTGGCATCGCATGTTGTCGATCCATGCCGATCAGCAGTTCACGATCGGCGTGGTCAACAACGTGATGCAGCCGGTGGTCGTCACCAACACCTTGAAGAACGTGCCGGAGAAGGCGATCTACAACTGGGATCCGGGCTCTTTGCTCGGTATCCACCGGCCAGACACCTTCTGGTTCACGGACGCACGGCGGAACTGACGTGCTGGCCTATACGCTGCGGCGCGTGCTGCTGATGATCCCGACCTTGCTGATCATCAGCTTTGTCACCTTCGTCATCATCCAGCTCCCGCCCGGCGACTACCTGACCAACCAGATTGCCGAGTTGCGCAGCCAGGGCGATGCGGCTGCACTGGAGAAGGTGGAGTTCCTGCGCAAGCAGTTCGGACTCGACCGGTCGTTCATGGAGCAATACGCCAGCTGGATCGGCATCTGGCCTGGGCCGCAGGGTTTTTCCGGCCTGCTGCAGGGCGACTGGGGCTGGTCGTTCGAATACAACCTGCCGGTGCTCGACGTGGTCGGCGACCGCCTGCTGCTGTCCTTCGTGCTCAACATCTCGGTCATCCTGTTCACCTGGGCGGTATCCTTCCCGATCGGTTTCTACGCGGCCACCCACCAGTACAGCTGGGGTGACCATGGCTTGTCCTTCATCGGTTACCTGGGGCTGGCGACGCCCAACTTCCTGCTCGCCCTGGTGTTGATGTATTTCGCCAACGTCCAGTTCGGCCTGTCGATCGGCGGCCTGATGGATCCGCAATACCTGGACAAGGACATGAGCTGGGACAAGTTCATGTCGGTGTTGTCGCACCTGTGGATACCGGTGATCGTGATCGGCACCTCGGGCACCGCGGGCATGATCCGGCGGCTGCGCGCCAACCTGCTGGACGAGTTGCAGAAGCAGTATGTCGTGACCGCACGTGCCAAGGGCATGCCGCATGTCCGCCTGCTGGTGAAATATCCGCTGCGCATGTCGCTCAATCCCTTCATTGCCGATATCGGCAACCTGCTGCCCAGCGTGATTTCCGGCTCGGCCATCGTCTCGGTCGTGTTGTCCCTGCAGACCGAGGGACCGATGCTGCTCGATGCCTTGCAGAGCCAGGACCAGTATCTGGCCGGTTCCTTCCTGATGTTCCTGGCATTGTTGACCGTGATGGGCATGTTCATCTCCGATCTGCTGCTGGCCGCGCTCGATCCACGCATCCGCCTCACCGGTGAGGCGGTCAAATGAGCAGCCGGGCCGCTTCCCAAGCGAATCGTCCTGCAGCGCGCAGCGCGCTGGGTAGTCCCATGCGGGGCGCCGGACCGATGCGGATCCGTTTGCCTGCCTTGGGGTATCAAGGCGTTGGCGCCAGCGTCGCACTGGGGGGCACGACATGACGGTGGCGCAGACCGAGCACGGACCGCTGCCGCACTATGTGTCGACAGCGCCGTTCGAGCCGGAGGCGGCGGAGACGCTGACTCCGGAGCAGGAGGACTTCTACCGGGCGTCGCAGTGGCGCATCATGTGGTGGAAGTTCCGTCGCCATCGGATTGCCGTGGTAGCCGCGGTGATCCTGGCGCTGATGTATGGCTCGGCACTGGTGACCGAATTCCTCGCGCCGTACGAGGTCAGTACCCGCGACTCATCCTTCATCTACGCACCGCCGCAGTCGGTGCACCTGTTCCATGAGGGCGAGTTCATAGGCCCCTTCGTGTACGGCTACAGCATGAAGCTGAACATGGAGAAGATGAAGCGCGAGTTCACGCCCGACCACGATCAGGTGCAACCTCTGCGGTTCTTCTGCCGCGGCGATCCGTACCGCTTCTGGGGCATGGTCGACAGCGACGTCCACCTGGTCTGCCCGGCCAAGGATGGCACTTTTTTCCTGATGGGGACCGACCGGCTCGGGCGCGACATGTTCTCGCGCATCATCTATGGCACACGCATCTCGCTGACGGTCGGCCTGCTCGGTATTGCGGTCAGTTTCCTGATCGGCATCGTGCTCGGCGGCATTTCCGGCTTTTATGGCGGCTGGATCGACAACGTGATCCAGCGCCTGATCGAGATCGTGCGCTCGTTCCCGGAGTTGCCCTTGTGGATGGCCTTGTCCGCAGCCCTGCCGGTCACCTGGAGTCCGATCCTGATCTATTTCGGGATCACGATCATCCTTGGGATGCTCGACTGGCCCGGGCTGGCCCGTGCGGTGCGCTCCAAGTTCCTGGCCTTGCGCGAGGAGGACTTCGCGACCGCTGCGGTGCTGATGGGCGCTTCGCCCGGTCGCGTGATCGGTCGGCATCTGCTGCCGAGCTTCACCAGCCACCTGATAGCGTCGCTGACCTTGTCGGTACCCAGCATGATCCTGGGCGAGACCGCCTTGTCCTTCCTCGGACTCGGGCTGCGTCCCCCGATCACCAGTTGGGGGGTGTTGCTCAACGAGGCACAGAACATCAACGTGGTGGCCCTGTATCCCTGGCTGATGTTGCCGGTGTTGCCGGTGCTGGTGGTGGTGCTGGCGTTCAACTTCCTGGGTGACGGTCTGCGCGACGCCGCGGACCCCTACAACTAGGGCCCCCATGGAACGCAGCCTGTTCGGGTTCATCCTCAAGTACAGCCGCAAAGAACAGCTGCTGATCGTCCCGCTGGTGGTGTTGTCGATGGTGTTTTATTACGCCTCGCTCGACCTGCCCAAGATGATCATCAACCAGCCGATCCAGGGCAAGGGATTCGCGACCCCGGACGCGACCGCCGCGTTCCTGCGCCTGCATTTCGCCTTGCCCGACTTCCTCGGCGGGGCGCAGTTCACCTTGTTCGAAGGGTTCGAGCTCGAACGCACCTCCTACCTGTTTGCGCTGACGCTGACCTTCCTGGCGCTGATCATCATCAGCGGCCTGATCAAGCTGCGCATCAACACGATGAAGGGCTGGATGGGCGAGCGCATGTTGCGCCGGCTGCGTTACTACCTGTTCGACCATATCCTGCGTTTTCCGCTGCCGACCTTCCGGCGCGTCAAGTCGGCCGAGATGGCGACGATGATCAAGGATGAGGTCGATCCGCTGGGCGGCTTTGTCGGTGAGGCCATCATCACGCCGCTGTACCTCGGTGGGCAGGCGCTGACCGCGCTGGTCTTCATCCTGTTCCAGCATGTCTATCTGGGCCTGGTGGCTTTTGCGATGGTGATCCTGCAGGCGATCATCATTCCGAAGATGCGCCTGCGCCTGCTGGAGTTGTCCAGGCAGCGCCAGATCGCCGCACGCCATCTCGCCGGGCGGGTCGCGGAATGCGTGGACGGCGTGATCGAAATCCATGCCCATGACACGGCCAACTATGAACGGGCCGAGTTTTCTGCCCGGCTCGGGCGCCTGTTCCTGATCCGCTTCGAGCATTACCAGCGCAAGTTCCTGATCAAGTTCCTGAACAACCTGCTGTCGCAGATCACGCCTTTTCTGTTTTACCTGGTCGGCGGCTACCTGGCGATCGTCGGGCGGCTCGACATCGGTGCGCTGGTGGCAGTGATTGCCGCCTACAAGGACTTGCCCGGTCCGGTGAAGGAACTGATCGACTGGGACCAGGAGCGCATGGATGCCGGCATCAAGTACGGGCAGGTGATCGAGCAGTTCTCGGTCGACAACCTGACGCCGGAATCGCAGCTCGAACTCATCGACATGCCGGAGCTGCCGCGCGAAGGCAAGCTGC
Organism: Burkholderiaceae bacterium; assembly: GCA_041622095.1. GTDB lineage: Bacteria > Pseudomonadota > Gammaproteobacteria > Burkholderiales > Burkholderiaceae_C > CAISIP01. The sequence continues at coordinate 5,298 of JBFJZP010000060.1, forward strand.
GCGTGCACAACCTGTCCCTGCTCGACGATTCCGGTGGCAAGCTGCTCGATGGCGTGAATTTCGAGACCTCGCTGCAAACCCATGTCGCGATCGTCGGCTCATCGGGTTCCGGCGCCGGCGAGCTGGCGATGACGCTGGCCCGCTTGCTGGTGCCCAGCGGCGGCGGCGTCGAGATGGGCGGCATCGAACTCACGCGTGCTCCCGAGGCGGTGACCGGTCGGGCCACGGCTTACGTCGGAGCGGTGGCGTATCTGTTTCCGATCAGCGTGCGGGAGAACCTGCTGTACGGACTCAAGCACCGTCCGGTCGGCCGGGCCGAATACGAAGGCGAGGCACGGCGTGCCTACGAGCGCCATATGCGCGAGGCGGTTCGCGCCGGCAACAGCACGCTCGACATCGATGCGCCCTGGCTCGACTACGAGTCCGCTGGCGTGGCCGACGCCAAGTCGATGGAGGAGCGGATCCTGGAGATCGTGCGCACGGTCGACCTGGAGGAGACTCTGTTCGAGATCGGACTCAAGAGCGTGGTGGTGGCCCGCAGCGGGTCGGAGCAGGAAGCGGGTTTCCTGCGCGCCCGCGCCACGATGCGCGACCGGCTCAATCAGCCGGAACTGATGGAACTGGTCGAGCAGTTCGACCTGGGCCGGTACAACCGCAACGCCTCGATGGCCGAAAACCTGCTGTTCGGAACACCGGTTGGCAAGGTGTTCAACTCCGAGAACCTGGCCATGCATCCGTATGTGCGCGAGGTGCTGGACAAGACCGGGCTGACCGAGGACCTGCTCAAGGTCGGCCACAAGCTGGCCGAAACCATGCTCGAGCTATTCAGCGACCTGCCGCCGGGGCACGAATTGTTCGAGCGTTTCAGCTTCATCGCCTACGACGACCTGCCGCGGGTCAAGGAGATCGTCTTGCGCGTGGCGGCGACCGGCCTGGAGCGCATTTCGGAATCCGACCGCAACATGCTGCTGGGCCTGCCGTTCAAGCTGGTCGTGACCAAACACCGTCTCGGCCTGATCGGCGAGGACCTGGAAGAGCGTATCCTGGAGGCGCGCCGCTATTTTGCGCACAACCTGCCGCAGGCGCTGCAGGGTGCGATCGAATTCTTCGACCAGAGCCGGTTCAACAGTGCGGCCACCTTGCAGGACAATATCCTGTTCGGCAAGATCGCCAGTGGTCAGGCCGATGCCAGCGCGACGATCGGCAAGTTGTTGCGCCAGATCCTGGACGAATTGCAGTTGCGCGACATGGTGCTGGTCGTGGGGCTGGATTACCAGGTCGGAACCGGCGGCAGCCGGCTGGCGCCGTCGGACCGGCAGAAGGTGGCACTGGCCCGCGCCTTGCTCAAGCGTCCGACCTTGCTGATCCTGGACCAGGCCACTGCGGTGCTCGATCCGAAGGCACAGAACAAGCTGCTTGACCGCGTTCTGAATGCGTGCAAGGGTTGTGCCGTATATTGGGTGTTGAACCGGGTCGATCAAGCTGACCGATTCGAGTACATACTGGTCATGGACCGTGGTCGTCTGATTGAACACGGTCCATATGAAGAGTTGGCCGCCAATGAGGGTGGTTCGCTGAATCTGCTTTTGAAGCCCGGCAAGTAGCCGGCGCAGGAGGAGTTGCATGAGTCTGGAACAGGAAGTCGAGCTGATCCGCAGGTTTCCGATCTTCAATAAGATCGCGCCGGCCAAGCAGAAACTCTTGTGCTTCAGCAGCGAGCGCCTGACCTACAACGCGGGCCAGGAGATCTTCCACATGGGCGATGAGGGGGATGCCTGCTACGTCGTGATCGACGGTGTCGTCGAGATTTCCGTCGATCGCGCCGAGGGCGCGGACCCGCTGGTGATCAGTGAGGTGCGCGCCAATGGCATCGTCGGCGAAATCGCCATTTTTGGCCGTGTGCCGCGTACCGCGACCGCCACTGCCAAGACCCGCATCGAGGTGCTGCGCATATCGGCGGAGTTGTTTCGCAGCGTGATTCGCGAGAATCCGGACGCGGCCATCGAGCTGATTCGCAGCCTGGCGGAACGGCTGGCCAATACCACGGCTATTCTGACGCGCGGGCCTGGCGCCAAGCCCTGAGGCCTGCTGCCGGGTTCAGGCCGTGTGCAGCAGGTAGCTTTGTACCGGTAGTGAAAATCCCTTGAGTTGCAGGGCGTTGCCCGCTTGCACCAGGGGCTCCGGCTCGGTGTTGCCGACCAGTTCCACCGTGCGTGCGTCGACCAGCACCTCGCCGTGTGCCGCCTCCGAACACAGGCGCGAGGCCAGGTTCACCGGTGTGCCGACCGCGGTGTATTCAAGCCGGGAGGCACCGCCGATCACCCCCACGGTGGCGAATCCGCTGGCCACGCCAACGCCGACACCGAGTTGCATCTCGTCATTGGACCACTCACGCGACAACGCGATGCCGACCGCGCGTACCTGGCGCGCCAGTTCCAGCGCACGCCGGGCATGGTCGTCGAAGGGGATCGGCGCTCCGACCAGGATCAGGATGCCGTCCCCGGCCTGGTCCTTGATCGTGCCGCCGCAGGATGCTGCGGCCTGGCCGACCGCGTCATAGTACTGGCGCAGGATCGCGATCACGCGTTTGGACGAGGTGTTGGCGCTGAAGGCAGTAAAGCCGCGCAGGTCGCAGCACACCACCGACAACTCCAGTGTCTTTTCGTCGGTGGCACTCTTGAGGCCCCGGCGCGTGACCAACTGGGCCACCTGCGGCGCCAGGAAACGCGACAGGAATTGGGCGCGCTGACCTTGCGTCACGTGGTACTGGACCGACCCGACCAACAGCACCAGCAGGCCGATGGTCGTCATCAGCGGGGCGATATGCGCCGGCAACACCACACCGGAGGTCATGATCGGCGCACCGATCACGAAGGCCACTAGGCGGCGGGTCTCGGCGCGGTCGGGTCGACGGTTCAAGGTGAACAAGGTGCCGGCGGTTCCGACCAGGATGGACAGCGCCAGCGGAACGAAGAACAGCCAGAACGTCGGATGCACCTTCTCGCCGGGATCGAGCACCAGGTTGCTGAAATGTGCCGCGCGCCATTCGGGGAAGGCGATGGCCACGGCGCCATACAACACGGCGAATCCCTGTCCGATGCGCAGCAGTCGGTCGGGTCCCCGGGTATTGAGATTGTTGGTCTCGATCGTGCCGCGCACCAGCAGCACCCATTGGTAGGCATAAACGAGCGCCAGTACTTGTGGCAGCGCCAGCACACCTTCCCAGGCAACCACACCTTCGCGCAAGCGCATCGGCGCAACCCACAGGACTTCGATTGCGATCGCCACCCCGGTGAAAGCCAGAAAGGCGGCCTGCGCCTGGCTGGTCGGCGAACGACGATCGGCCAATACGAACGCCAGCGCCATTCCGACAGCCAGCAACGCTACGATGACCGGCGCGGTATTGTTTGCAATCACGGGAAAATTCTACCTTTGCGCCACGGTGGCGGGACGGCCCTGCGCCCGCCAGTATGCATTGCCGACAGGCCGCGCCAACGAAAGATGCGCGACCAAAAAAAAGGCCCCATCTTGCGATGAGGCCTTGAAGGGATCCCTGAACCTGTTGGTTTCGAAAGGACCCGAGGAGACAACCTGAAATTCAGTTACAGCCGCAGTATCTCAGGGTTTTCCCTTGACTTCAGTATCCGGTACTGAAAATTTCACGGATCCTGCGGCGTTGTCGGCAACAAGCGACAAATTAGCGCTTCTTGGCAACAGTCTTGGTAGCGTTCACTGCGGTGGCAGCGACGGTGTTGAAGTTGGTTTCAGCAACTTCGGTAGCCTGCTTGACAGCCTTCTGGACCGACTCCAGAGCATTGTTGGCGGCAGCGACGGCGCTTTTCATGACAGCCACGGCGGTCTCGGTACCGGCCGGTGCGTTCTTGGCAGCGGTGTCAACCAGACCCATGAATTTCTTCTGGTTTTCGCCGGCCTGGTCTTCGAAGGCGCGGGTGAACTCTGCAACCGAGCCCGACGCGATGTCGTACAGGTGACGGTTGTAGGCGGCGGTCTTCTCGGCCAGGGGTTGCATCAGGCCAGACTGCAGCGTCAGCAGTTCCTGGGCGTCTTTCACGCTCAGAACGGCTTTGGCGTGGTCGCCAGCTTCGGCCAGGGCGGCCTTGGAAGCGGTCATGTTCAGTTCGACGATTTTCTCGACGCCTTCGAATGCCTTGCTGGTCAGGCCCATCAGGGTCTCGATATTGGCTTTGTGCGAGGCAACAACTTGTTCAACGGTCAACATATACTTCTCCAGTGCTAGTGATTGAGGGAAAAACCTTTTATCTGC
>JBFJZP010000061.1:0-9580 GCA_041622095.1 Burkholderiaceae bacterium
AGCGTTTGTGGCAGTGGCTCGACGCGCTGGGTGCGCAGGCTGCCGGCCGCCTGACGCTGGTCGGCCACTCGCTGGGCGCCTTGATGGCGGCATCCGCGGCCGCGATGGCGCCGGGCCGGGTGGAGCGGCTGGTCTTGCTCGCGCCGGCACCGGGATATGCCCGCGCCGATCATGCACTGCGCGACAGGAAGCTCGCCGATCGCCTGGCCAATCTTGCCGCGTTCGGGCCTGCCGGTATGGCGCAGCGGCGCGCCGGCGCGATGTTGTCGGCCGAGGCCAGCGCCGAGCAGATTGCCTTCGTCGCGCATGTGATGGCGCAGATCGATCCGGCCGGCTACACCCAGGCGGCGCGGATGCTGGCCGGCGCCGACCTGCTCGGCGATCTGCAGACCCTGATCTGTCCGATCCTGGTGGCCAGCGGCAGCGCCGACACCATCACACCGCCAGGCGCCTGCCAGTCGATTGCGCTGCAGGTTGGCGCAAGGTATGTGTCGCTGGGTGCGGTGGGGCACAGCTGCCCGCTGCAGGCGGCCGAGCAGGTCAATCGGCTGATCGGCCTGGAGATGACGACATGACCCCGACGGCCCAATCCGGCAAGCCGGCCACCACGACCAAGCGGGCCGCACCGGCCGGCCGTGATGTCAACGCCGCATCCGCCGGACCGGTGCAGAACGAAGACCGCTACCAGGTTCCGGCGCTGCAGCGCGGCCTGCAGTTGCTGGCCCAGTTCACGCGCGACGAGCGCCAGCTCACCGGCGCCGATCTGGCGCGCCGGCTCGAATTGCCGCGCGCGTCGGTGTTCCGCCTGCTGCAGACACTCGAGCAACTCGGATTCATCGAACGGGTCGGCGACACCGCCCAATACAAGCTCGGCATGGCGGTGCTGCGCCTGGGCTTCGAATACCTGGCGTCGATGGAGTTGACCGAGCTCGGTCGCCCGGTCATCGACGACCTGGCCAATGCCACCGGCCTGTCGGCCCACCTGGTGGTGCGCGACGGCCGCGAAGTGGTGTTCATCGCCAAGGCGGTCGGGCGTTCCTACATGTTCAACTCGATCCAGGTCGGCGCACGATTGCCGGCCCACGCGACCGTGCTCGGTCGGGTGCTGCTGGCCGACCTGTCGGCAGAAGGCCTGCGCGACCTGTACCGCGGCGTTACGCTCGACACTTTCACCGCGCAGACACCCACCACCCTGGCCGAGCTGCGGCGCGCGATCGAGGAAGATGCGCAGCGCGGCTACGGCATCAGCGAAGGCGGTTTCGAGTCGGCGATCTCGACCATCGCCGCGCCGGTGTTCGACGACCACCAGCGGGTTTCGGCTGCGATCAGCGTGACGGTGCCGGCGCAGCAGGTCGATCCGCAGAGCCGCGATGCCCTGGTGGCGCAGGTGTGCAGTGCCGCGCAACGCCTGTCGCAATGCATCAGCCATCTGCCGCCGGTCGCGCACGCCCCTCAACATCTCTCCAGGAAAAGCACCGCATGAACAACGGCTCCCCCCGCATCACGGTCGGCGAACTCGCCGTCCGGTTCCTCGAAATGCAGGGCACCCGCGCCGCATTCGGGGTGATCTCGATCCACAACATGCCGATCCTGGATGCCTTCCACAAGCGCCAGAAGATCCGTTTCGTGTCCGCCCGCGGCGAGGCCGGCGCCTGCAACATGGCGGACGCGTATGCCCGGGTCAGCGGCAGCCTGGGCGTGTGTGTCACCAGCACCGGTACCGGCGCCGGCAATGCCGCCGGTGCGCTGGTCGAGGCGGTCACCGCCGGCACGCCGATGTTGCACCTGACCGGCCAGATCGAGTCCGACTACCTGGACCGCGACCTGGGTTTCATCCATGAGGCGCCGGCCCAGCTGGCAATGCTGCAGTCGGTCGGCAAGGCGGCGTTCCGTATCCGCAATGCCGCCACCGCGCTGGCCACCTTGCGCGAGGCGGTGCGGATTGCGCGCACGCCGCCGTGTGGTCCGGTCAGCATCGAGATCCCGATCGATGTGCAGGCCAGCATGCTCGACCTGCCGGCCGACCTCGCGCCGGTCGACGTGGCGCCGTTGCTGGCCGACGGCGCGCAGATCGATGCGCTGGCAGACAAGCTGGCTGCCGCCCGCCGTCCGATGTTGTGGCTCGGTGGTGGCGCCCGTGGCGCGAGTGACGCGGTCGCGCGCCTGGTCAAGCTGGGTTTCGGTGTCGTGACCTCGGTGCAGGGTCGCGGCATCCTGCCGGAAGACCATCCGGCGACGCTGGGTTCGTACAACCTGCAAAAACCGGTCGAGGCGTTCTACCAGGGCTGCGACGCGATGCTGGTCGTCGGCTCGCGGCTGCGCAGCAACGAGACCTTGCGCTACAAGCTGCAGCTGCCGAAGAACCTGTACCGCATCGACGCCAACGCACTGGCGCAGAACCGCGGGTATGACAGTGCGTATTTCGTGCAGGGTGACGCCGCCGCAAGCTTGTCCGCACTGGCCGATCGACTGGACGGCCGGATGCAGGTCGATCCGGCATTTGCCAAGGACTTGCAGGCGGCCCGGGCGCAGGCCGGCCAACAGGTCGATGCGACGCTCGGCGCCTATGTGCAGCTCAAGAACGGCCTGTCCCGGCAGGTCGACAAACGCTGCTGGTGGGTGCGCGACATCACCTTGTCCAACAGCATGTGGGGCAATCGCTGTCCGGTGCTGGACCACCCGCGCGCCGGTGTGCACGCGCTCGGCGGCGGCATCGGCCAGGGCCTGGCGATGGCGATCGGAACCGCGGTGGCAGACGCCACCCACGCACTGGGCCGCAAGACGGTGGTGCTCGCCGGCGACGGCGGCTTCATGCTCAATGTCGGCGAGCTGGCCTGCGCGGTGCAGGAAAAAACGGAACTCGTCGTGCTGTTGATGAACGACAACTGCTACGGCGTGATCAAGAACATCCAGGACGACATCTACGGCAGCCGCCACTGTTATGTCGACCTGGTCAACCCGGACTTTGCGACCCTGTGCGCCAGCCTGAAGGTGCCGCACCTGCGACTGTCCGATCCGGCGCAGACCGACGCCACGCTGGAGCAGGCGCTGCAGATGCGCGGCGGACCGGTCCTGGTCGAGGTCGACATGAAGGCCTGGGGACCGTTCGCGGTCAAGTTCGCCGGCCCGATCCTCAAGAAGGACTAGAGTGAAAGACGCCCCCCGTCTGTCCGGTCTCACTGCCCCGGAATCGGCGACAGCCGATTTCGCAGGTAGACCGTCCGAACCCCCCACTGGGGGGCGGGCCGGCCGCTTCGGAGCGGCCGTGCGCGGCGGCCGCTTGACCTTTTCGCGGCTCGCGCCCAGCGCAATGGAAGACTGACATGCTGCAGGTGACCTTGATCGGATTCGGTGCCATCGGGCGTTCGCTGCTGGCGCGCACGCATGGGCATGCCGGCCTGCGCATCACGCATGTGGTGGTGACGCAGGCGCATGTGGCCGCGGCGCAGGCGTTCGCCGGCGGCGATGTCTGCGTGACGGACGCAGTGCCCGCCGACACGCAGCTGGTGCTGGAATGCGCCGGCCATGGCGCCTTGCTCGCGCATGTGCTGCCGGCGCTCGCGCGGGGTGTCGAATGTGCGGTCCTGTCGGTGGGCGCATTGAGCGAGCCGGGGCTGGTCGAGCAGCTCGACGATGCGGCTCGCCGGGGCGCGACGCGGCTGCATCTATTGCCTGGAGCGATTGGCGGCATCGATGCGATTGCGGCTGCGCAACTGGCCGGCCTGGACGACGTGACCTACACCGGGCGCAAGCCACCGCAGGGCTGGCGTGGCACGCTGGCGGCGCAGCAGCACGACCTGGATGCCTTGACCGAACCCACGGTGATCCTGCAGGCCACCGCGCGCGAGGCCGCGCGCCTGTATCCGAAAAACGCCAATGTCGCGGCCACGATCGCACTCGCCGGCCTCGGCCTCGACGCCACCACGGTGCGGCTGATCGCGGATCCGACCGTGACCGAAAACGTGCACGAGATCGCGGTGCGTGGCGCGTTCGGGGCGATGGACCTGACGATGCGCGGCAATCCGCTGCCGGACAACCCCAAGACCTCGGCGCTGACGGTGTTGTCGGCGCTGCGCTTCCTGAACAACCGGGTCAACCCGACCACCATCTGAGCGTCCAGCGCCAGCCAAGCCACCATGACAGACAAGATCCAGACCCAGATCGCCGGCCGATGGCGCGATGCCAGCGGCCCGGTGTACAGCACCGAATATCCGGCCGACGGCAGCACCGTGGCCAGCCTGCATGCGGCCACCGCCCAAGACGTGGACGAGGCGGTGCAGACCGCCGAGAAGGTTCGCCAGCAGCCGGCCTGGGCCGGTCTCAAGCGCCATGAACGCGCCGGCATCCTGTACCGCATCGCCAGCGGCATCCGCGCGCGTGGCGAGGAACTGGCGCAACTGCAGCGGCTGGACAACGGCAAGCCGATCAACGAGACCCGCGCGCTCGTGGCCAGCGCCGCCGGCACCTTCCAGTTCTTTGCCGCCGCCTGCGAGACCTGGGAAGACACGATCACGCCGGCACGCGGCGAGTTCGTCACGATGAGCGTGCATGAACCGCTGGGGGTGGTGGGTGCGATCACGCCGTGGAATTCGCCGATCGCCAGCGAGGCGCAGAAACTCGCGCCGGCACTGGCGGCCGGTTGTGCGGTGGTGTTCAAGCCGGCCGAGATCACGCCGCGCATGGCGATCGAGCTGGCGCGTATCGCCGAGGCAGCCGGTGTGCCGGCCGGCATCGTCAGCGTGTTGCCGGGCAAGGGGTCCGTCGTTGGCGATGCACTGGTCAGGCACCCGCTGATCCGCCGCATCGCGTTCACCGGCGGCACCAGTGTGGGCATGGGCATCCAGCGCCTGGCCGCCGAAAAGCTGATGCCGACCTCGCTCGAGCTCGGTGGCAAGTCGCCGACCATCGTCTGTGCGGATGCCGACCTGGACCATGCGGTGGCCGGCGTGTTGTACGGCATCTTCAGTTCCTCCGGCGAGTCGTGTATCGCCGGCTCGCGTGCCTTTGTGCACGCCAGCGTCTACGAGGAATTCAAGACCCGGCTGCTCGCCGGTGTACGCAGGCTGCGTGTCGGCGACCCGGCCCTGGAGGCCACGCAGATGGGGCCGCTGGTCAACATGGGCCACCGGGCCTCGGTCGAGCGTTATGTGCAGCTCGGCCGCGACGAAGGGGGCAAGGTCTTGTTCGGCGGCGAGCGGCCGCAAGGCGCAGACTTCGACAAGGGCAGTTATTACCTGCCCACGGTGATCGAGGGCCTGCCCAACAGTGCGCGCATGTGCCAGGAGGAAATCTTCGGCCCGGTGCTGGCGCTGCTGCCTTGGGACGACGAGGCCGACCTGCTGGCGCAATGCAACGACAACGTCTACGGCCTGGCCGCCGGCATCTGGACGCGCGACTACAAGACCGTCTGGCGCCTGGGCAGCGCACTGCAGACCGGTACGGTCTGGGTCAACACCTACAAGCAGTTCTCGGTCAGCACGCCTTTCGGTGGCGTCAAGATGAGCGGTACCGGCCGCGAGAAGGGTCGGCTGGGTATCCTCGAATACACCAGCCAGAAGAGTTATTACTGGGGCACGAACGAGGCCCCGATCGCCTGGAGCATGGCATGACGACAACACACCGCAGCGCGATCGAAGGCATCGACGGCATCACCTATTCCACCGACCGCTGGGACGACGCGCGCCGTTTCTTCGCCGACTGGGGCTTGAAGGCGGTCTCCGAAGATGCGGCCTGCCAGGTCTGGGAGACGCTCAACGGTGCGCAGGTCCAGGTGCGTCGCCCGGACGACGCGAGCCTGCCGCCACCGATGGAGTCCGGCCCGACGATGCGGGTCGTGACCTGGGGCGTGACGGATGCGAAGGCCTTGGAGCCGATCGCCAAGGCCTTGCAGTCGGCGCCGGGTTATGAGGATCGGCGTGCGTTGGACGGCACGCTGGTCGCGCTCGATCCGCACGGCCTGCGCCTGGTGTTCCAGGTCAGCGCGAAACGCGCGGTCGACGTCGCATGTGTGCCGAGCAATCCCTGGGGCGATGTGCGCCGCGTCGACACCCCGTCGCCGGTGTATGACCATGCCGAACCGGTCGAGATCGGCCATGTGGTGTTCTTCACCGACAAACTCGATGCCATGGAGGCGTTCTACGCATCGCTGGGTTTTGTCACCTCCGACCGCTACCCGGGCCGCGGCGTGTTCATGCGTTGTGCACCCCATGCCGGCCACCACGACATCTTTCTGCTCGCATTACCGAACAAGGGGCCGGGCCTGAACCATGTGGCCTTCACCGTGCGCGACATCCACGAGGTGTTCGGTGGCGGCCTGCACATGAGCCGCTGCGGCTGGAAGACCCAGCTCGGCCCGGGCCGCCATCCGATCTCCAGTGCCTACTTCTGGTACTTCGAGAATCCCTGCGGCGGCCTGATCGAATACAACGCCGACGAAGACCACCTGACCGAGGCCTGGCAGGAGCGCAGCTTCGAACCCGGCCCGACCATGTTTGCCGAATGGGCGATCGACGGCGGCATCGACGGCCACACCCGGCGCCAGCCGAACGTGCAGGCCTCCGGCAAGTTCCTGACGGAGAAGAAGTGACATGTTGCCTTTGCGCATGAGCCACCCTGTGACGCGCCGCCGTGCCACGGCCTGTGCGCTGGCGCTGGCCTTGTCGCCGACCCTGGTCGCCGCCCAAGGCGCCACACCCACCGAGAAATACCTGGCGCAGGAGCGCTTCACGCTGATCGCGCCGTTTCCGCCGGGCGGGCCGATCGACAGCCTGGCGCGCATCGTGGCCGACGGGCTGAACAAGAAATACGGCCAGCCGGCGGTGGTGGAGAACCTGCCCGGGGCCGCCGGCAACATCGGCATCGACAAGGTCAGGCGCGCCAAGGGCGACGGCCGCACCTTGCTGGTGGTGCCGGCCGGCAACCTGACGATCAACCCGACCCTGATGCCGAATTTCCCGTTCGACATCGAACGCGACTTCCTGCCGATCACGATGCTGGCCAAGGCGCCGAACGTGCTGGTGGCCCATCCGTCCACCGGCTTCAAGACCACCAGGGACCTGATCGCCGCAGCGAAGGCCAGGCCCGATACCCTGTCCTTCGCCTCGCCGGGCGTGGGCAGCGGCCTGCACCTGGCCGGCGAGTTGTTCAAGCACCAGGCGCAGGTGGAAATACTGCATGTGCCGTACAAGGGGTCCGGCCAGGCGCTCAACGATGTATTAGGGGGCACGGTGCCGCTGATGTTCAGCAACCTGCCGGTCATGCTGGCGTCCATTCGCAGCGGCAAGCTGGTCGCGCTGGGTCTCACGGATGTCAATCGCAGCGCGGTGGCGCCGGAGATTCCGACGCTGCTCGAACAAGGCGTGCCGGACGTCGTCGTCACCTCCTGGTACGGGTTGCTGGCGCCGGCCGGCACGCCGCCCGACGTGGTCGAGCAACTGGCGAAAGATGCCAAGGCCTTCCTGAACCAGCCGGCGGTGCTGGAATCGCTGAACGCGCAAGGCCTGATCGAGTCCACCATGACGCCGGCCGCATTTGGTGCCTACATCCGCAAGGAAACCGCCACCTGGGCCGGTGTCATCAAGGCACGCAAGATCGTGGCCCAGTAGGCGTCATCATGTCGATGGAACCGAACACCCCGTCCGAGACCATGCTGCTGACCATCGTCATGCAGCACCACGCCGGGCTGACGCTGCAAGACGTGCAGTCGCGCATGAAGGCCAGCGACTGGTGGGAGCGGTTCCCGCCCGAGGGCGCGCGCATCGTGTCCTGGACCGTGGCCATGGGCCTGGGCCAGATCGTCACGCTGGAGTTGCCGCCCCGTCTGCTGCCGGTGGTCAACCTGTAGCTGGAGCGTTCCGCCTGGGGCGTGTTCAAGACCAGCTGTTATCCGAGTTACGACTTCGTACCCGTGCGCGAGCGGATTCGCGAACGGGTCCGCAACGGAGGGCAATAAGGCGCAGCGCCTGCCCCGGTTCCCATTTGTTCGAAGGAGGTATTCCCATGATTCCCATTGCCGCCGTCTCTGCGTCCACCGTCGCCAGCTACCTGGAGCCGCACCAGGCGCGCACCCGCAAACCCACCGCCTACGAAGACCTGCTCGGCGACTCGATCGAGCGCGCCTATGCCGCCGGACTGCATGAACTCGACGCCTTGCTCGGGTATCTCAACAAGGCCGGCCCGATGGGCCCCGATGGCCAGCCCTGGACCCCTGAAACTTTCCAGGCGGAAATGGCCCGCCTGGGCGCCTGACGCCTGTGCGAGTGGAGAACACGACCATGACTGCCAACACCCCTTCCGAAGTCGACGCCTTGCTGGCCCGTGGCCTGCGCGACCTCTGGTATCCGATCTGCCCCTCCTCCTTCGTCAAGGACGTGCCGATCTCATTGCGCCGCCTTGGCTACAAGATCGCCGTCTGGCGCGACCGCGGCGGCGCGGTGCATGCACTCGAAGACCATTGCCCGCACCGCGGCGCGCCGCTGTCGATGGGTGTGAACCTGGGCGACCGGCTGGCCTGTCCCTATCATGGTGTCGAAGTGCGCTGCGATGGCACCGTCACCCGCGTGCCAGCCAGCCCCGGCTGTACGCTAGAGGGCAGCAAGGCCGCGCGCAGCTTCCATGTGCAGGAGGCCCATGGCGCGGTGTTCCTGTACAACGCCACCGACCCGCACCTGGCCGAACCGCCGCCGCTGCGCCTGCCCGAAGAGATGACCAGCCCCGAGTGGTCGGGTTTCCTGTGCTACACCGAATGGGGCGCTGACTACCGCTATGTCGAGGACAACGTCATCGACCCGATGCACGGCACCTTCGTGCACAAGCAGTCGCACTCGATGAGCGAAGGCGACATCAGCGCCAAGTTCCAGCTGCGTCGCACCGACAACGGCTTCATGTTCGAGAAGGCCGGCCAGCGCAACGTCAACTTCGACTGGACCGAGTGGTGCGACACCGACCTGCACTGGATGCGGCTGGAGATCCCCTACCCGAAGACCGGCGGCCCGGGCGGGCCGTTCACCATCATCGGCAGCTACACGCCGATCGTCGAAAACGTGTCGGCGGTGTTCCATTGGCGGCTGCGCAAGCTCAGCGGCTGGCAACGCGACACCTGGCGCTTTCTGTACAAGAACCGGCTCGAGGCACGCCACTGGACGGTGCTGGAGCAGGACCGGGTGATGCTCGAGGCGATGGAGCCCGACGCGAACCGGCGCGAGCACCTGTACGAGCATGATGTCGGCCTCTCGCGACTGCGCCGGCATAAGCAGAGCCTGGCGCAAAAGCAGATCGCCGCCGCCAGGCAGGCCGCCGAGGCCAAGCACGCCGCTGCGGCGCCGGCCGCTGCTGCGGACGCCGCAAGCGCCAAGGCCTGAGCCGGATTTGACGGGAGAAGCAGCATGAGTGCAGTACACAAAGTGAATGCGCCGGCGGTGCCGGACCTGCCGACCGCCAGCTGGACCAATGGCTGGCGCATCGGCGATGAGATCGTGCTCTCGGGCATGACGGCGCACCCGGCCAGCCGTGACCTGGCAGCGGCCGGCCGGCCGCTGGACACCTATGAGCAGACCTTGCGGGTGCTGGGCAAGATCGCGGC
>JBFJZP010000062.1:0-9558 GCA_041622095.1 Burkholderiaceae bacterium
GAGGTCGAGACCCACGGCCGGATCGCGCACGGCTCGATGCCCTTCCTGGGCGACTCGGCCATCAGCCACATGGGCGCCTTTCTGCACCTGCTGGAAACCGAACTCGGGCCCAAGCTGCGTGACCGGCGCACCACCCAGCCGGTGGAGCCGCCCGGCGCACGCGTGAGCACGCTCAACATCAACAGCCTGCACGGTGGGCAGGTCGAACAGCTCTACAGCCTGGATGCGCAGGGCCGACCCACCGGCGACCTGCCTTCGCCGGTCGTGGCGCACAGTTGCCGCGCGGTGCTCGACCGGCGCTTCATCGCCGAGGAAGACCTCGAGGCGGTGAAGGCGGAGATCGTCGCCATGCTCGAGGAACTCAAGGCCACGCGTCCGGGTTTCGACTACGGTTTGCGCGAGATCATGAGCTTCCTGCCGACCGCCACGCCGAAGGACGCTCCGGTGGTGGACGCCACCGCGCGGGCGATCGCCCGTGTGCTCGGGCGCGAACCCAGCTACATCGCCAGCCCCGGCACCTACGACCAGAAACACATCGTGCGCACCGGCAAGATGAACCACTGTGTCGCCTACGGCCCGGGCATCCTGGACCTGGCCCACCAGCCGGACGAATATGTCAGCATCCAGGACATGGTGGACTCCGCCAAGGTGATGGCGCTCGCGGCGCTGCAACTCACGCGCGGCCAGGGCCACTGAGGGCGCACCGGCGCAGTCGGCGCTGGACCTGCAAAGTGCCCAATGGGGCGCCTTGTACGGCCTGGCCACCGGCGCCAGCGGCATGTTGATGTTCTGGCTGGCGGCACCGCCTTGATGGCCGCCGCGCAGGCACCCTGGATGCTGCTGCTGGGTTTCTTCTGCCTGCGCCTGGGTGGCCAGGGCCTGTGCGCCCATCTGGCCATCGTCACGGCGGCTTGACCCAGGGCAAGCCGGCCACCCGCGCGTCCACTAGACTCGGATCGGCAATGACAAAACAAATGAAGGATCTTGGGTGATGTGGCAGTTGCGCAACTGGGTGCTGGCCTGTGTGCTGCTGCTGGCCGGCGCCGGCGCTTCGGCACAGCAGGCACCGGCGATTGCCGCCGCGTCCGATCTGAAGTTCGCGCTCGACGCGATTGCCGAGGCTTTCCACAAGGACAGCGGGCGTTCGGTGCGTATCAGCTACGGCTCATCCGGCAATTTCACGCGCCAGATCGCGCAGGATGCGCCGTTCGAGCTGTTCCTGTCGGCGGACGAGAGCTATGTGTTCCAGCTGGCCGAGCAAGAGCTCACGCCGGACCGGGGCGTCCTGTACGCGATCGGGCGTATCGTGTTGTTCGCGCCGAACAGCTCCGCGCTCAAGCCGGACGCGCAGCTGGCCGACCTGCGGCTGGCCGCGGCAGACGGCCGCATCAAGCGGTTTGCGATCGCCAATCCGGAGCATGCACCCTATGGCCGGGCCGCGATGCAGGCGCTGCAGTCGGCCGGCCTGTGGGAGACGCTGCAGCCACGCCTGGTGCTGGGCGAAAACGTGTCGCAGGCCGCCCAGTTCGCCGCCTCCGGGTCGGCCCAGGGCGGCATCTTCGCGTATTCGCTGGCACTGGCGCCGTCGTTCGGCGCACGTGGCCGTTATGTGCTGATTCCGCAGCAGCTGCACCAGCCCCTGCGCCAGCGCATGGTACTGACCCGCAAGGCCGGCGACACCACCCGCGCGTTCTACAGCTATCTGCAGCAACCCGCGGCCCGTGCCGTATTCAAGCGCTACGGCTTCGTGTTGCCGGGCGAAGCGCCGACCTGACGCCGGCATGGACTGGGCTGCACTCTGGTTGTCGGTCGAGCTGGCGCTGGCCACCGCGCTGATCCTGCTGCCGCTGGGTGTGCTGGCGGCACGCTGGCTTGCCACCACCGAGCACATGCTCAAGCCGGTGCTCGAGGCCATGCTGACGCTGCCGCTGGTGTTGCCCCCGACCGTGCTGGGTTTCTACCTGCTGGTGGCGATGGGTGGCGAGTCGACACTCGGCGCCTTGTTCCAGCAGGTGTTCGGCCACACGCTGGCGTTCTCCTTCACCGGCTTGCTGGTGGCCAGCGTGATCTTCAACATCCCGTTTGCATTGATGCCGATGCAACGCGCCTTCGAGGCGATTCCGACCGAACTGCACGACGCGGCCCGCACCTGCGGGCTTTCACGCTGGCGCAGCCTGTGGCGCATCGAGTTGCCATTGGCGCGCCGCGGCATCGCCAGCGGCATGATCATGACCTGCACCCACACACTCGGCGAGTTCGGCGTGGTGCTGATGGTCGGGGGCAGCATACCCGGCGAGACCCGCACGATCGCGATCTCGATCTACGACAAGGTGCAGTCCTTCGACATGCAGGCAGCCGGCATCATGTCGGCCACCTTGCTGGCGCTGTCGATGCTCACCTTGCTGGTCTCGACCTGGCTGGCGCGACCGCCAGTCCGTCCACGCGCATGAACCCACCCATGCTGCAGGCCCAGTTGATCCAGTCCGGTCCGATACCGCTGCAGGCACGCATCCATTGCGAGGCCGGCGAATTGCTGGCGCTGGTGGGCCCGTCGGGCAGCGGCAAGACCAGCGTGTTGCGCGCCGTGGCCGGGCTGCTGCGGCCGGCCCAGGGCCATATCTGCCTGGGCGACACCATCTGGTTCGACTCGGCCAAGCGCATCGACATACCGGCGGAGCAACGCCCGGTCGGCATGGTGTTCCAGCATTACGCGCTGTTTCCGCACCTCAGCGCACTGGAAAATGTGCGCCTGGCGCTGCCGGACAAGGCCCGGGCCGACAAGGCCTTGCGCCTGCTGGCCGACATGCAGCTCGACGGCCTGGCGGCACGCAAGCCGCATGAACTCTCCGGCGGACAACGCCAACGGGTGGCATTGGCACGGGCGCTGGCACGTGACCCGGCGGTGTTGTTGCTGGACGAGGCCTTTGCCGCGGTCGACCAGCCGACCCGCCAGGCCTTGTACGACGAACTGGCCAAGCTGCGCTCACGCATGCCCTTGCCGATCATCATGGTGACCCACGACCTGCGCGAGGCGCGGCTGCTGGCCGACCGGATCTGCATCCTGGACGCCGGCGCGACCTTGCAGGACGGCCCGCCCGAACGCGTGATGTCGCAGCCGCGCAATGCCCGCGTCGCCGCGCTGGTCGGACTGCGCGACATCCAGCAAGGCATCTTCCGCAAGGCCGCCACCGCGGGCGGCATGGCGCGCCTGCACTGGGGTGATACCCAGGACGGCATCGCGCTGCAGACCCGCGACAAGGGGCGGCTCGACGACGGTGCCTCGGTGCGCTGGGTGTTGTCCGGCGAACATGTACAGGTGCATGTGTTGCCGATGGGCAGCGTCAACCTGGTGCCATGCGATGTGATCGGTGTGCGCCAGTTGGGCGAAATCGCCACGCTGGCATGCCAGCCGCAGGCCTTGGCGTCGGCCCGGGTCCATCTCGACGTGCCGACACGTTTCGCGCGCCTCAATGCGGTGCAGCCCGGCGGCGTGGTGTATCTGGAGATCGACCCGCAGGGCATCCACATCATGCCGGTGCGGCGCGCCTTGCAGGACCCGGCCGGCTGACGCCCTGCAGCGGGTATTTGGCTCAGCCCCGGTCGATCGGCGCAGCCATGGGTGCTGCGCTGCCGGCCGGGATCAGGCCGGAAACCAGTGGCGGGTGCGATTGGCGAACGCCACCAGCGACAACATCACCGGCACCTCGACCAGCACCCCGACAACCGTGGCCAGTGCGGCACCGGAGTGCAGCCCGAACAGGGAAATGGCCACCGCCACCGCCAGCTCGAAGAAGTTGGAGGTGCCGATCATGCAGGCCGGTGCCGCGATGTTGTGCGGCAGGCGCAACCGGTAGGCTGCGGCGTAGGCGATCGCAAAGATGCCGTAACTCTGCAGCACCAGCGGGACGGCGATCAGCGCGATCACCAACGGCTTGTCGAGCAGCGTCTCGGCCTGGAAGCCGAACAGCAGCACGACGGTGGCGATCAGGCCCAGCACCGACCAGGGCTTGAGTGCAGCCACGCCCTGCGCCAGCCGGCTCGCTCCACCCCGTGCGAGCCAGAAACTGCGCGTGGCCACACCAGCGATCAGCGGCAAGACCACATACAACACGGTCGACAACAGCAAGGTCTGCCAGGGCACGCTGACGTCGGTGACACCGAGCAAAAAGGCGGCGATCGGGGCGAATGCGAACACCATGATCAGGTCGTTCACCGATACCTGTACCAGCGTGTAGTTCGGGTCGCCACGCGTCAGCTGGCTCCAGACGAACACCATCGCGGTACAGGGCGCCACGCCGAGCAAAATCATGCCGGCGATGTATTCGCTGGCCGATTGCGGATCGACCCAGGGCGCGAACAAGTAGTGGAAGAACAACACCGCCAGCGCTGCCATCGTGAACGGCTTGATCAGCCAGTTGACGACCAGGGTCAGGATCAGCCCCCGGGGCCTGCGACCGACGTTTTTCACCGCTGCCAGGTCGATCTGGATCATCATCGGGTAGACCATCACCCAGATGAACACCGCGACGACCAGGTTGACATGGGCCCATTCCAGGACCGCCACCGCCTGGAACAACCCGGGCATCCAGAGTCCCAGGCCGACACCGGCCAGCATGCCCAGCCCGACCCACACGGTCAGGTAACGCTCAAACAAACCCATCGGCTCATCCTCATCCAAAAAAAGCCGCGCGCAAGGCACGGCAGACAACACATGATTTATCACGGCCGCGCCGACACTGCGCGACCGATCCGGGAGCCGGTGGATGCTTGCCGGGTCAGCCCCAGCAACAGAGCAGGCGACGCACCGTACATCCGGACGCAGCTGGACAAGCCATCTCGTCCAGCCAGCGCCGCCAGCGTTGCGCGATCCAGGCCCACACGGTGGCAGGCCGCGACATGCCGGGCGCCATCAGCAGCAGGCGCCAGCCTTGACCGGCAGGTTCAAGGCCTTGCCACGCGGTGCAGCCGGGGGGCAGCAGGCACTGGCCTGCGTTGCGCTTGCTGCCGCTTTCTCGTTGAACACCGGTATGTCGCTAAGCGTGTGAAAGTACTCCCAGGCGATACCTTGCGGATCGGTCACCCAGTGTTTGTCGCTGCGGGCATAACAGCAGGTGGTTTCACCCTCGTCACGCAGCGCCAGTTGCGCCTGTTCGGCGCGCGCATGCAAACGCGCCAGTTCGGCCGCGTCGTCGGTCTGGATGCCGACATGGTCGATGCCGGCGGCGTGGCCGCGGGTGGAGATGGCGAAATTCACGCGCGGATCGTCGAGCATCCACTTGGCGTAGTCGCCCTCGAGCCGGGTCGGCTCGGCGGCAAACAGCCGGGAATAAAAGGCCACGCTCGTCGCCAGATCGTCGACATGCAGATGGACATGAAAGCGGTTCACGGTTGTTTCCTTTTCAACAACGGGTGCAGTCAGAGGGCGTGGCCGCATCGCATGCCGCACCCTGGCAGCAATGGGCGGTGAGATATTCGAGCAAGCCATTCATCTGCCCGATATGGGGGCGGTAGATCAGGCTGCGGCCGTCGCGCTCCTGGGTCACCAGGCCGGCAAACATCAACTCCTTGAGGTGGAAAGACAAGGTCGATGCAGGAACGTCCAGCATGGCGGACAGGCTGCCCGGCGTGAGTCCGTGCGGCGCGGCGCCGATCAGCGCGCGAAAAATGCGCAGGCGCATGGCCTGGGCCAATGCGGACAACGCGGTGACGGCAGTTTTCTCTTCCATAGTTCGATTTTCATGGAAATATTAAATAGAGCAAACCAGGCGACTCGAATACCGGGCCGGTCAACAGGGTCTTGTGCAGCGCCAGCGGATCCTGTGTCCGGCGGCGGCCCTAGCGGGCTTCTTCGATCATGCGAATGGTCTTGTCCTCGACGTCACGGGCCACCGGCACCAGCGCCGGATCCTGCGACAAGGCGGTCAACATCGCGACCGGCGTGATCAGGCCCAGGCGGGTGCGCCCCTTGTCGGTGTAAACGGAAATACGGCAAGGCAAGGCCATGTTCAGCCGCATGTCGGTCGACAATACCTGGGCTGCCTGCGCCGGATTGCAGACCTCGAAGACCCGGCACTGCTCGGTGAAGTCGATGCCCTTGCTGCGCAGCGTCGCGCCCAGGTCGTGCACATGCAAGACCCCGAAACCATTGCGCTTGACCGCCGCATCCAGATCGCTTGCGGCCTGCTCGAAGGACTTCTCGGATTCGGCTATGAAATACATGGCGCACCTCCTTTGGTATCAATAGGCCTTTGTACCGCGCCGCGCCCGCGCCGTCCATCACCTGCATCAAGACCGGCGCAGATTCTCCCGCCAATGGTGGCCGCGCCTGGCGCCGGGGCGATCGGCATCGCCTGCCACCCAGCCAGGCGCTTTGTGCCAATATCCGCGTCTTTCGCCACACACGCAGGAACCCCCCACCCATGCCGACCCTCGCCGACTTCGCCATCAGCCGCAAATGGCCCGCGCAACATCCGGACCGAATCCAACTGTATTCGCTGTCCACACCGAACGGCGTCAAGGTATCGATCATGCTGGAGGAAACCGGCCTGGCGTACGAGCCGCATCGGGTCAGCTTCGACACCCAGGACCAGAAGTCGCCGGAGTTCATGGCCCTGAATCCGAACGGCAAGATTCCGGCCATCATCGACCCGCACGGCCCCGGCGGCCAGGCGCTTGGCCTGTGGGAAAGCGGCGCCATCCTGACCTATCTGGCCGAGAAGACCGGCCGATTGCTGCCGCAAGACGCTGCCGCACGGTATGAAACCATCCAGTGGCTGATGTTCCAGATGGCCGGCATCGGGCCGATGTTCGGCCAGCTCGGTTTCTTCCACCGTTTCGCCGGCAAGGAATACGAGGACAAGCGGCCACGCGACAAGTATGTGGACGAGTCGCGCCGGTTGCTCGGCGTGCTGAACCAGCGCCTGCAGGGCCGCGACTGGATCATGGGCGACGACTACAGCATTGCCGATATCGCGGTGTTTCCGTGGGTGCGCAATCTGATCGGGCGTTACGAGGCTGGCGAACTGGTCGGCATACAGGACTTCGCGCAGGTGACGCGGGTGCTGGCCCGGTTCGTCGCGCGTCCGGCAGTCGTCCGCGGGCTGGAGGTGCCCCGTAGCCACTGACGGCGGCAACTGCAGATGCGTGCCGCGCATCGTTGCCGCGGCAATCGGGAATCAATCAGGAATCAATAGGCAGCGGATTTGCGCATAGCATGCAGGCTGTACGGCGCCGGCCACCCTATCGACCGGCTGGCGCCACCGTCTGCACCATCGGAGGGACCCCGTGCTCAAGCTCTATATCGGCAACAAGAACTACTCGTCCTGGTCGATGCGGCCCTGGGTGCTGCTGCGCCAGGCACAGATCCCGTTCGAGGAGGTGATGGTCCGCTTCGATGCGTTCAGCGCCGACTCGGCGTTCAAGCGCAGCCTGCAATCCGTCAGCCCGACCGGCAAGGTGCCGGTGCTGCTCGACGATGGGTTCGCGATCTGGGACACCCTGGCCATCGCCGAATACCTGGCCGAGCGTTTCCCCGATCGAGGCCTGTGGCCGGCCGATGTCCGGGCGCGCGCCCGTGCACGCAGTGTCTGCGCCGAAATGCACGCCGGATTCCAGCAGCTGCGCGGCGCCTGCGGCATGAACATCGAGGCCGACCTGGCGCAGGCCGGCGCGTTGATATGGCGCGACCAGCCGGGTGTACGCGCCGACGTGGCCCGCATCGTCGCGATGTGGACGGCGCTGCTCGACGAACACCAGGGACCGATGCTGTTCGGCGACTTCAGCATCGCCGACGCGATGTTTGCACCGGTATGCATGCGGCTGCGCAGCTTCGCGTTGCCGGTGCCGGAGGTGATCGCGGCCTATGTGCAGCGGGTGTCGGCACTGCCCGGCGTGAAGGCATGGATCGACGAGGCCTTGCGCGAACACGACTTCCTGGACTTCGAGGAGCCCTACCGGCTCAAGCGCTGAGCGCTGCCTGCATCTGCCACCGACCGCCCTCGGGCGACCGACATGCCGCGAGCGCTCCGGCGAACTGGGCCTAAACTGCCGGCATGGAAATCTATCTGGTCGGTGGCGCGGTACGCGACACCTTGCTCGGCCTGCCGGTCAAGGACCGCGACTGGGTGGTTGTCGGCGCCTCGCCGCAGCAACTGATCGCCCGGGGCTACACACCGGTCGGCAAGGACTTTCCGGTGTTCCTGCACCCGGTCAGCCGGGAGGAATACGCGCTGGCGCGCACCGAACGCAATACCGCGCCCGGCTACAAGGGTTTTACCATCCACGCCGCGCCGGACGTGACGCTGGAACAGGACCTGGCCCGGCGGGACCTGACGATCAACGCGATGGCGGTGTCGCAAGCGCAACTCGACGCCCATGGCAATTTCGACCCGGCGCAAGTACAACTCGACGACCCGTTTCACGGACGACGCGATCTGCAGCAACGCCAACTGCGCCATGTCACCGATGCGTTTCACGAGGATCCGGTGCGCATCCTGCGGGTGGCCCGCTTTGCCGCCCGTTTCGCGGACTTCCGGGTTGCCGACGAAACCGGCGCGCTGATGCGCTCGATGGTGGCCCATGGCGAAGTCGACGCGCTGGTCGCAGAAAGGGTCTGGCAGGAACTGGCCCGTGGCCTGATGGAACACGCACCGTCGCGCATGCTGGCGGTGCTGGACGACTGCGACGCCCTGGCCCACCTGTTGCCGGAACTTCCATCGCCGCGCCTGGACGCACCGATCGAGGCACCGGCGCTGGCGCACAAGCTCGACCAGGCCGCTGCCTGCCAGGCGCCACTGACCGTGCGTTATGCGATCGTCGGCCTGTTCATGCCGGACGATGACGCCCGCGCGCGGGTCACGATGCGTCTGCGTGTTCCGAACGACTGCCGCGATCTCGCAGTGATGCTGGCGCGTGAACGCCAGGCGATCGATCACAGCGACGGCCTGGACGCGACCGCGCTGGTGAACTTGCTCGAACGTTGCGATGCCTTGCGCAAGCCGGCCCGCTTCAAGGACTTGCTGCAGGCCTGCGCCATCATGGCGCTGGTGCATCCCGATACTGCCGATCTGGCGGCCTACGCTCCGCGCCAGCGCCTGCTGACCGTGTTGTCCGCCGCGCAGGGAGTGGTCACCGATGGAATCGCCCGCCGGCTGATGGCCAGCGGCCTGGCCGGGCCGCAAATTGGCGCTGCCATCCATGCCGCGCGTATCGAGGCGATTGCCGCGCTGCCCATTGTGCAGGCCGGCGCAGGCTGATACTGCGACGGCCACGAGCCGGGCGGCGTCGCCGGAAGCCGCGGATCGGCGCCCGATCAAGGCCTGATCAGCGCATGCCCAGCGTGGTCTCCCCGAACAGGTGGCCGAATTCGCGTGGCGGCGAGCGCCAGTACTGGCGCGGCGCCACCACCTGCGCTCCCAGTTCGGCCGCGGCATGCCAGGGCCAGCGCGGATCGAAGATCATCGCGCGACCGATCGCGATCAGGTCGGCCTTGCCCTCAAGCAGGATCCCCTCGGCCTGCTGCGCCGCGGTGATCAGGCCCACCGACATCGTCGTGACGCC
>JBFJZP010000063.1:0-9503 GCA_041622095.1 Burkholderiaceae bacterium
GCAGCACCAGACCAGCGAACTGTGGATGAAGCTGATGCTGCACGAACTCAGCGCCGCCATGCGGTGTGTCGCACGCGACGAGCTCGCCAGCGCGTTCAAGATGCTGGCGCGCGTTTCGCGCATCATGGAGCAGTTGGTCCACGCCTGGGATGTGCTCGCCACCATGACCCCGCCGGAATACACCGCGATGCGGCCGTCGCTGGGTCAGTCGAGCGGGTTCCAGAGCTACCAGTACCGCTGCATCGAGTTTTCGCTCGGCAACAAGAACGCGGCCATGCTCAAGCCGCATGAACACCGTCCCGAACTGCTGGCGCTGGTGCGCGCGGCCTACGAGTCGCCGTCCCTGTACGACGAAGCGCTGCGCCTGATGGCGCGCCGCGGCATTGTGGTGCCGGCCAGCCATCTGGAGCGCGACTGGACCCAGGCTTATGTGGCCGACGACGGGGTGACGCAGGCCTGGACAGTGGTCTACCGTGATCCGTCGGCGCATTGGGACCTGTACCAGCTGGCGGAGAAACTGGTCGACCTGGAAGACGCGTTCCGGCACTGGCGCTTTCGCCATGTCACGACCGTCGAGCGCATCATCGGTTTCAAGCGCGGCACCGGCGGCACCGGCGGCGTCAGTTACCTGCGCAAGATGCTCGACGTGGTCTTGTTCCCGGAACTCTGGCGCGTGCGCACCGAACTATGACGGCATCGCAAGCGCCGGTCGGGGCGGCGCTGCCGCAGGACGTGCGCGAACGCGAATATTCGCCCAGCTCCTGTATCGGTGGCAACTACCAGCCGTTCCTGCAGCAATACGCCAGCCGCAGTGCGGCCGCCCGGCAGCAGCTGCCGGCAAGCTTGGGGCTGGCTTATGGCGACAAGGCGTCGAACACGCTCGACCTGTTCCTGCCGGCCGGCGCATCGTCTACTGCGCAACGGCCGCCGTTGCTGTTGTTCATCCATGGCGGCTACTGGCAGGAGTTGTCGAAGAACGAATCGCTGTTCGCCGCCGCCGACTGCGTAGCCGCCGGCGCTGCATTTGCGGCGCTCGACTACACGCTGGCACCGGATGCGACGCTGGCGCAGATGGTGTGTGAATGCCGCAGCGCATTGCGGTGGTTGCAGTCCCATGCCTTGGCGCTCGGCTTCGACCCGCAGCGCATCCTGGTGGCCGGCAGCTCGGCCGGCGCGCACCTGGCGGCGATGAGTTGCCTGCGCGCCTGGCCGGGTGACGCCGACCTGCCGCCCGGCCTGCCGGCGGCGGCCGTTCTGGTGTCGGGCATCTACGACCTGCAGCCGTTGGTCGGCACCGGTATCAACGACAAGCCGGCCTTGAGCGCCGACAGCGCCGCAGCGGTCAGCCCGCAGTTTTTCGCGCTGGCCGGCTTCCCGCCGTCCCTGGTCTGCTGGGGTGCGATCGAAACCGGTGAATTCAAGCGGCAAAGCCGGGCGTTCGCGCAGGCGCTGGACGCGGCAGGTGCCGGGCCGGTCGCGGCATTCGAGTCACCCGGGCGCAACCATTTCGATGTGATCCTCGACCTGGCGCGGCCCGGCACCACTTTGGGCGATGCCACCTTGCAGTTGCTGCGCGCGTTGCGCGGCTGAGCGCGGCTGGCGCGGACAGTCGCCGCACCGGCTAGCGCAGCGCGGGCCTCCCCGGCGGGCTATCCAGCAAACGCGGGCCGGTCCCGGGTTTTCCTGCACCCTGTCGGGGGGCAATCAGAAGTCGACCAGGCTCAGGCCGACGCTGAGCACCGTGCGGCGCCGGTTGTAGTCGAGCAGCGAGTCGCCATACCCACTGAACAGCTGCGTATGAAAACGCAGCCCGCTGGCCTCGCCATTGCTGCGTTTTTCGCCGATCGCGCGCAGCCACTCCAGTCGGATCGAGCCGCGAGCCGAACTGCGCAGCGAGTGGCGCAGGGTCACGCCGAGCGAGTGGATCGGATTGATGTTCCAGCTTGCGGCGATCTCTGCGCGCCCCACATAGTCGGAAATGTCCGGGTTGTCGTCCTGGTCGTCGCGCTCCGGCACCCGGGCCCAGATCCGGCCGGTCAGGTTGAACCGGTTGTCTTTCTCCATGCCGGCCATCAGGATGATGCGGTTCCAGCTGCGCGACAGCGGCAGGCTTTGGCCGTTCGACTGGTGGTTGATCGACAGGCCGCCGTAGCGCAGGCGCCAGCCATTGTTCAGTGGTGCGTCCAGCGGAAGAATGTAGACCAGTTCGGGTTGATGGTCGGTGCTGCGAAACGGCCGCGAGAGGTCTGCGTTGAACAGTTGCCAATACGACTGCTGCGTATAGCCGAACCACAAGGAGTCGCGTTGCGGCGAATCGCCTTCGGTCAGCAGACCGCGTGCGATCTTGGTGCGCACCGACAACTGGATCCGGGTCTCCGAGGTGCTGTAGTCCACCGGTGTGGTCACTGTACGCCCGGCACTGGGTGAACCCGGAGCGCTGTTGACGCTGTTCGAGCCGATCCAGGACAGGCTCAGCGGCCGGTAGCCCCGGATGCCGAAGGTGCCGCAGTCGGATGCCGGTTCGAGTTCCCAGAAACGCGACATCAGCGAGGTGCGCGGGTCGGCGCAATCGCGTTCGTCCGGATCTTGCGCTGCGGCCGCGTCAGCGGTACCGATGGCCTCGTTGACGTCGGCAGTTGCCGGCGTCGGGTTGGCGCTGGCCCAGGCTGCCTGCGCTGCTGCGCCGCTGTGGGGGCGGGTGCCAGCGCCGGATGCGGCGGTGGCGGAGGATGGCATGGCTGGCGCGGGTGTCTGGGCCTGGGCCCAGCGGTCGAAACAAGCCAGCCGGGCCTGGCCATCGGCCAGGACGCTGCACGACTTCCAGCCGTCCGCGGGAGCCGTGGCCTGCGCTTGTGCCAGCGTGGCGCCGGTTGCCAGCACCGCGGCGATGACCCATGGTCGGCTGCGGGGAAAAGTGGTGGCAGTCATGCTGCGCAAGAGTAAGTCGGACATCGGAAGCCACAGGCCGGCGCATTGCACACCGGACGAAATCGCAGAAGCGGGGAAAGAACCGTCGATTATCGCGGACAGTGGCGTGTTGCGCCGGTCGGTGCTGACGGCGCTTTCGGCAGCGGCACCCACTGCGGCGCGCGGCTCAGGGTGTGTCGCGTGGACGCGACCGGGGTGGGTCGCGGCGCGTCGGGATGCGCCAGCCCACCACCCAGATGCCGATTGCGCCGGCCTGGACCAGCACCACCTGCCATGCCGGGCTGGCGCGCAGTGTCCAGACCGAGATCGAGACCATGATCGCCATCGACGTCAACGCGATCGCCTTGACGCGCCGGCTCAGGCTGCGGTGCGACTCCCAGTCGCGCAGCATCGGGCCGATCCAGGTGTTCTCGCGCATGCGCTGGTGCAGCCGCGGCGAGGCCCGGGCATAACAGGCGGCGGCCAGCAACACGAACGGTGTGGTCGGCAGGCCAGGCAGGACGACCCCCACCAGCCCCAGGCCGAGCGCGATCGTGCCCAGCAGCCACAACAACCAGCGCACCGGCCGTGCCAGCGGCCGTGGCTCTGCCGGCCCGGATCCGGGGGTGGGCGCACGGTGCTTCATCGGCGGTTCGGATCGACGGGCCTGGACGCAGGCGACCGCATCACGCGGACCGGTCGGAGGCCGGCGCACCGGCCGCCGCAGCCAAGGGCCCGATGCGTTCGATATGCGTCAACACCATGCGCAGGTCGAACTCGATCTGGTGGTAGTCCGGCTCCATGTAGGTGCACAGCTGGTAGAAGGCCTTGTCATGCGCCTTTTCCTTCAGGTGGGCCAACTCGTGTACCACGATCATGCGCAGGAAGGATTCCGGCAGGTCGCGAAACAGGGACGCGATCCGGATCTCGCGTTTCGCCTTGAGCCGGCTGCCCTGCACCCGCGACACCGCGGTATGGGTGCCCAGCGCATGGGCCACCAGCTGCAGCTTGTTGTCGAACATCACCTTGGACAGGGGCTCGGCGCCGCGCAGGTAGCGGTTCTTCAGTGCCTGCACATAGTCGTACAAGGCACGGTCGTTGCGCACCGGGTGGGTGTCGGGGTATTTGCGCTGCAGGTGGGCCGGCAGGTCGCCACCGTCGATCAACTGCAGCGCCTGGACCTGCAGCGGCTGTGGATAAGCCTGCAGGTAGTTCGTCATGCCGATGCGCCGGACAGGACCCGGGCCAGCACGACGCTGTCGACATTGCCGCCGGACAACACCGTGCCGACCACCAGGCCCCGGTTCTGCGCGCGTTCCTGCAGGGCAGCGGCGTAAGCGGCCGCACCCGCGCCTTCGGCCACATTGTGGGTGTCGGCGAAGATCGCCCGCATCGCATTGGCGATTTCGGCATCGTCGACCTGTACCAGATGGTCGACATCGGTCCGCAGGATGTCGAGCGCGTCCTGCTCGGCCACGCGGCAAGCCATGCCGTCGGCCAGAACCGTCGACACCGGTGCCGGAACCACCTTTGCGGCAGCCATCGAGTCCGCATAGGTGGTGGCGTGGCGACTGACTACGCCGACGATGCGCGCCTTGTGGCCCAGCGCCCGCTTCGCCGCGATCGCGGCGCAAATACCCGAGCCCAGGCCGATCGGCACATAGGCCAGGTCCATTGCCGGCACCGCGCGGAAGAATTCCAGCCAGCCGGTGGCCACGCCGCGCACCAGCTCGGCGCCGAAGCTCGGCACCATCATCGCGCCCTGCTCCCGCGCCAGTGCCAGCGCATGTTCGCGGCTCGCCTGGAAGTCGTCGCCATGCTCGACCAGCTCGGCGCCCAGTGCACGCATCGCTGCGTTTTTCTCGACCGAGTTGCCGTGTGGCACGACGATGGTGCAAGGTACACCGTGCAAGCGGGCCGACCAGGCCACACTCTGCCCATGGTTGCCGCGTGTGGCGCTGATCACCGCCGAGGGCAGCGCGTCGCGGGCGCGCAGGCTGTCGAAAAATGCCAGTCCGCCGCGGATCTTGAACGCACCCACCGGGCTGTGGTTCTCATGCTTGAACCAGCACGCGGTGCCCAGCCGCTCGCTGGCCAGTGCCCAGCGGTACTGCGGCGTGGCCGGCATCACGCGGTAGACCACCTGCGCGGCGGCCTCGATGTCCGATAGCGAGGGAAGTTTCACGATGCGTCCAGCGTGGCGGGTTGATGGGCCGGCAGTTCGCGGCGCGGGTCCGCAGGTCGGCGGCGGGTCGCGGCGCGGCGGCCGAGCCTGCACTGTACCGCAGCAGCTATCGGCTTGCGGCTGCGCGTCGGCTCAGAACAGAGCGGGGGGTACCTGGTGCAGGCGCATCGCGTAGGGGTTGATGGCCATCGCCTGTGCGCGCCGGGTATCGGCCTGCGCGTTCTGGCCGAGTGCCGCATGAACCTGCGCCGATACCGCATGCAGCTGCGCGGTGTTCCAGCCGCTGGCGTCGACGCGGCGGATCAGCGCCGCGGCTTCGGCGGCCTGGCCGGCGCGCAACAGCGCCGCCGCCAGCGCGACCTGCGCGTGACCGGATGGGCGCGCCGTGGCGTCCTGGCGTGCCAGCGCCAGTGCCTCGGCAGGGCTGCCGAACTGCATGAAGTGCTCGCGAGCGTGGCCGGCCGCAGCCTCGGGAAAAACCTGCAGGCGCGAACGGTGGATCGCTTGCGCCCGGGTGATCCAGGGCCGGGCGGCGGTCGGGTCCGGCCCCTCGCGCAGCAATTGCGCGAGCATGTCCATGTGTTCCGGCCGGCCGTCGCGCGCCGCCAGCTGCTGCAGCAGTTGCTGCGCGCCGGCCGCATCGCCTTGCAGGCGCAGGATCTCGGCCACATGTTCGTCGACCAGCCACCAGCCAGGCATGGCGTCGGCCGCCAGCCGGTACAGCGCCAGCGCCTCGTCGAGCCGGCCGCGTTGCCAGGCCAGTTCGCCACGTTGCAGCTTGAGCCAGGCCACGGTGACGGCCGAGCCGCCGTGATAACGCTTCTCGGCCGCCTCGAGCAGCGCGGCCGCCTCGGCCGGCGCACCGGTCCTGGCGCGGAACAAGGCCAGCCGGATGTACTGGCTGGTGTTGCCGGCCTGGTTCAGTGTCTGCCGATACAGCGCCTCTGCCTGCGGATAGTCGCCGCGATAAAACGCGATGTCGGCCGCCAGCGCGCCGGCCTCGAACGGCCCCATCAACTGGCCGCATTGCGCCAGCGCTTCGCCTGCCTGCGTCAACCGGTGCAACGCGAAGTGCAGCCGCGCGCGCGCCGGGCACAAGGCCGCCGCCTGGCCGTTCGGTGTCGCGATGGAGTCGAGCAGATCCTGCGCCGGCTGGTAATCCTCCAGCATGCCGCCCAGCCGGGCGCGCTCGAGCATGAGCTCCAGCGTCTGCTGCGCCAGCACCGCGTCCCCGGCTTGTTGCGCGAGCTGACGGCGCGCCGCCGCAATCGCCTGGTCTGCATGGGCGAGCTCCTGCGCATAACTGCGGACCGGCACCGGCGGCGCCGGCGCCAGCGTCGGGCTTGCCGTTGCCGCACTGCCTGGCGCGGTCACCGGCACCACCAGCACCGGCTGGCGGGAATCGCCGCAGCCGGCCCAGGCGCCGAACACCAGTGCAGCGCCGATGCACCATGCCGACCAGCGCAGCGCGGCGACCCATCCGCGTGCCAGCGGCGGGTGTCGGCCCGGCGGCGCGGGATCAGGGCGGCGGATACGCGTCACGCAGGAACGGGAAGCTGGTCGGTTGTGGTGTGCCGGACTCGTCGCGGGTCGCATTGATCGTGCCGACCAGGGCGTCGAGCGTATGCGGTGCACCGATGCGCAGCAGCGCGGCGGCGAGCAGCCGGTCGACCACCGGGTCGTCGAAGCCGCGGCCGTTCGGCCAGCCCGGCGTGGCGTTCGGGTTGTAGGTGACGACATCCGGAATCACCACCGGAGCGGCGATCCGGACGCACTCCGAGATGTCGACGTCGGCCGGACCGGATGGCGGCACCACCGTCTCGACCGAACATGGCGTCAGGCCGATCGCGCGCAACTGCGGACCGATCTTGTAATGGATGTTGGCCAGCGAATTGATCTGCGGACCGCGTGTCAGCATGAAGGCGAAGTCGCGCGCATCGTTCACCGGGTCGCCGCGGTTGAGCGCATCGCGCTGGTTGTCGAAGCGGTTGAACGGATTGCCGGCGCCGGGATTGACCGGGTTGCCGAAGCCGTCGACCGGTACCGGTGCGCCGTCGGCACGCGACAGCAGCGCAGAGGCCAGCGCCGGCTGGCCCATGCGGTCGACCCGTGCATACCGGTCCGGTGTCGCGGTGGAAAAAACGAAGGGATCGCTGTCGCCGGTGCTGCCACCGCCGCAACCGGCAAGCACCAGGCATGCGGCCAGCGCCGGCATACGGATCGAGGGATGGGTGATGGTGCGCATGGCGTCAGCCCACCAGCCGGCTGGTCACGCCCCAGATACGCAACAGCGGGCGGCTGCCATTGGGCAGTCGCGGCGCCGCGGCATTGAGGTCCATGTCGAACACGATCACCGACACGTTGCGCAGACCGAATGAGTCGCGTCGTGCCCTGGTGCCGATGCCGAATGCGGTGGCCAGGTCGCCGTTCTGTCCCGGCGTCGCGAAGCTGGCAAACAAAGCGGCCAGACCCTGGGCGTCGAAGAAGAACGGGTCGTTGCGCTGGCCGGCATACGCCTTCAGTCCGCCGGGTGTCGCGAACACCTGCTCGATCGGGCCGGAGAAGGTGCCACCGGCTCCGGGCACGTTCTCGAGTTGCACACCGCATTGGCCGGCCTTGTTCTTGCCGACGCGGGCGCGGACCGAGACGTCCGGAATGCTGTCGAACACGCCGTTGGCGTCGGCCCGGTCGATATGCAAGGTGTACAACACGCGGGGATCGCAATAAAAACCGAAGTCGATCCGCGAGCGTGGTGCCGGCCGCCCGCCGAAGGTGATCGCGCCGACCAGCTTGGTGGCCGATTCACGCGACGGAAACAGGAACACGTCGGCGATATCGGCAGCCGGATCCGCGTCGGATGCCGGGGATTCCGCATGGTCTGCCGAATGCACTGCCAGCGTGGTCAGCGCGGTCGCGACCAGCGCCGACCGGGCCGACGTTCTCAGATTCCACATCACAGCCACCCCCCTTGGTTCGTTCGTGCCCGTGCGGGCGCGGTTTGCGTACCGTGTCTGTCGGCTGTCTACCTGGCCCCTGTCGCCAGTGTCACTGGCCGACCGGGTGCGGGTATGCAGCGGTTTTTCCTCGGAATGGTACGGGAAAACCGACGCTTGTGGCGGACCGCGTCGGGGGCGGTTGACCACCCGTCACCCGCGCGCTGGCGCAGGTGCGGATGCCCGCGTCAGATACGTACCCGCCCGTTGATGCAGCTGACCGATTGCCCGCCGACCCAGATCTGGCCGGCGGCATCGGTTTGGATGAACACCCGGCCATTGCGACCCAGGTTGGCGCCCTGGGCTGCCACATAGGCCGGTGGCATGTGCCCGTCGGCGATCAGCCACTGGGCCAGGCTGGCGTTCAGGCTGCCGGTGACCGGGTCCTCTTCGATGCCGATGTGCGGCGCGAAGCCGCGCACCTCCAGGTCCGGGCTGTCCTCGTCCGGGGCGGGTGTGGCATGGATGGCCGCGACGCCGACCTTGTGGCCGGCTGCCTTGAGTTGCGCAAAATCCGGTCGCAATTGCTGCACCGTCAGCGGGTGGTCGACCAGCATGCCAAGCCATGGCGTGCCGTTGTCCAGCAGCTGGGCCGACCGGATCTGGCTCGGCTTGAGCCCGAGTGCGGCCGCCAAAGTGCTGAGCAGCCGGGTGCTGGCGTCGCTGCGGCGCAATGCCGGCGCGGCGAACGCCAGCCGCGCGCCGTCGCGCCGGATCTGCACCAGGCCGACGCCACACTGCTGCCGCACGAAGTCGCCGGACTTGGCTTTTCCGCCGGCCGCCAGCCAGGCATGGCAGCTGCCCAGCGTCGGATGGCCGGCGAACTGCAACTCTCCGCCCGGCGTGAAGATACGCAGCCGGTAGTCGGCCTGCGGGTCGGTCGGCGCCAGCATGAAGGTGGTTTCCGACAGGTTGGTCCAGCGGGCGAACTGCTGCATCATGGCGTCGTCCAGCCCATCGCCGTTCAGCACGACTGCGACCGGGTTGCCGCGATACGGTGTGGCGGTGAATACGTCCACCTGTTGAAAATCACGTTCCTGCATGGTGTGGTCCGGTGTCTTGTTCAAGTCAAAGCGTCAGCCCAGGGGCTGGTCCAGCACGCCGCGACTGGCCGGGCGTGCGCGCAGCGCATCGAACCAGCGCTGCAGGTGCGGGGTGGCGGCGCGGTCGTGCGCCAGCGGCAGACCGAACCAGCGGTGCATCTCGCAACCCAGCGGAATGTCGGCCATGCTGAAGTCGTCGCCGGCCAGGTAGCGATGGCCGGCCAGATGCCGGTCGAGCCGTTGCAGCAGCGGCAAGGTGGCTGCGACCGACTCCGCGATCCGGTCGGCGCTGCGTTGGGGTTCCGGGGTGCGGATCAGCTGGATGAAGGCGGCGCGGCCGGCGCCGCTGAAGGTGGTCTGCTGCCAGTCCATCCA
>JBFJZP010000064.1:0-9488 GCA_041622095.1 Burkholderiaceae bacterium
CTTTGCAGCAGCAGGCCTGCTGCTGCAAAGACTGCAGGCGACCCGGCCGCAGCAGCGTATGCCCCCACTGGGCGTGTCGATACCGGACACCGTCGGCATCGACCTGGTGCGGCGCTGGATCACCCAACTTCTGTCGACCCCCTCGGAGAACACACCATGAAGACCTTCCGTCCACACTCCCACCGCACGACACAGGCCGTGCTGATCAGCAGCCTGGTTCTTGCCGCCGGCGCCGCCGGCGCACAGGCGCCAGCAACCGGCAAGTCGGACGAGCTGATCGCCCGTGGCAAGTACCTGGTCACCACCAGCGCCTGCCAGGATTGCCACACGCCGTTCAAGCTGGGTCCGAACGGACCCGAACCGGACATGGAGCGCCAGCTGTCCGACCACCCGCAGGACCTGGTGATGCCACCCGCACCGAAGCTGCCGCCCGGCCCGTGGCTGGTGGTCTCCTCGGCGACCAATACCGCATGGGCCGGCCCCTGGGGCGTGAGCTTCACCGCCAACCTCACACCCGATCCAGAGACCGGCCTGGGCAAGTGGACGCTGCGCAATTTCATCGACACCATCCGCAATGGCCGCCACATGGGACGCGGTCGCGAGATCCTGCCGCCGATGCCGATCGCCATGTACAAACACATGAACGATGCCGACCTGAGCGCAATATTTGCCTACCTGCAGTCGATACCGGCCATCGTGAACCGTGTGCCCGACCCGCTGCCACCGAGCACGCCGGTCGCCGCCGGCAAGTCCTGACGGTGGCCTGAACCCGGCGCCGCCAGCTGCTGTCGGCTACCATCCGCCCATGCCACGATTCGCCGCCAATCTGTCCTGGTTGTATACCGACCTGCCCTTCACCGACCGTTTCGAGGCCGCCGCGCGCGACGGTTTCTCGGCGGTGGAATGCATGTTTCCATACGAGGTCGCGGCGCCGGAACTGGCGGCCCGCCTGCGCGACCACAAGCTGCAGATGGTCTTGTTCAACGGTCCGCCGGGTGCGCCGGAACAATCGGCTCCGGGTATGCCTGTCGACCCCTCGGCGCGCGGCACCGCAGCGTTGCCGGGGCGCGTGGCCGATTTCCGCGCCTCGCTGTCACTGGCGCTGGACTATGCCGCCAGGCTGCAATGCCCACGCGTGCACCTGATGGCCGGGCTGATGGCCCAGGGTCCGTCGCCACAGGCCATGCAGGCAACCTATGTCGCCAATCTGCGCTGGGCTGCGGTGCAGGCAGCCCAGGTCGGCGTGCAAGTGCTGATCGAGCCGATCAACGCGCGCGACAACCCGGGCTATTTCCTGTATCGGCAGGACCAGGCGCATGCGGTCGTGCAAGCGGTGGACAGCGACAACCTGAAGGTGCAGATGGACCTGTACCACTGCCAGATCGTCGAAGGCGACCTGACGACGATGTTGCGCCAATACCTGCCGACCGGACGCGTCGGCCACATGCAGATCGCCGGCGTGCCGCAGCGGCATGAACCGGACATCGGCGAGGTCAACTACGACTACCTGTTTTCCGTGCTTGACGAGCTCGGCTACCAAGGCTGGCTCGGCTGCGAATACCGGCCACGCGATGCCGCGCCGGGTGGTACGTCACGGGGGCTGGGCTGGGTCCGGCCCTGGTTGCAGCCGCAGGCCTGACCCGCAAACATGGCCGGGCGCCGGCAGCAAAGACAGCCCGAACCCGGTCAGACCCTGGACAAGGCCGCGCCGATGGCGCGATAGCCGGCACGCACCGCCTGCTCTTCTTGCGGCTCGAGCCGGCACAGCGGTGCGCGTACGTTCAGCCAGGTATCGTCGCCGGTCTGCTCGGCCAGCATGGTCTTGTAGACATTGACGAAATTCATGCCCGGGCGGATCGACAACAAGGCCAGCAGGTCCAGCACCAGTTGGGCATCCTGCGCCTCGACCTGTTGTGGACGGGCGATGATGCGGGCCATCAGCGCCGGCGAAACGTTGCCCAGCCCGTTGATCGAGCCCGAGCCGCCGACACACATGATCTGCGCGACATATTGCTCCGCGCCGGAGAGGATGGACAACTCGGGAAACGCCTTGGCCATCGCCAGGCCGTGTTCGAGTTCACCACTGCTGTCCTTGACGCCGATGACGATGCCGGGATGGCGCTCGACCAGGGTCCGGATGCTGTCGTGGCTGAACGGCACGCTGCTCAGCCATGGGATGTGATAGAGCATCATCTTCAGGCGATCGTCGGCGATGCCGCGGATCACCGCGCTCACCGATTCGATGATGCCGGCCGGCCGCGGATTGCGGAAGTAGAAGGGCGGCATGAACAACTGGCGGAAGCAACCCTGCGCAACGGCATGGCGACCCAGGTCGATGACGTCACCGAGCGCACTGCAACTGGTGGTGACGACGATCTGGTCCGGACGGATGCCGCCCGCAATCAGCGCTTCGAGTGCCGCCTTGCGTTCGGTATGGGTGAAAGCCGGTCCCTCGCTGGTGGTGCCGAACAAGGTGACGCCGTCGCAGCCGCTGGCCAGCATGTGGCGCGCGTGCGCGACCAGGCGCGTGGTATCGAGTCGCTCATCGGGCGCAACCGGCGTGAGCAAGGCCGGCCATAAGCCATGCATGTCTGGATTCAAGGGTTTTTCCTTCGGGTGGTGGTGAGAGGTCGGGTCTTGCGTTCGATCCGGGCGGGCACCGGGTCGAGTGGCGCGGCCAGTACCCGGTCGCGCGCACTGCGGATGTGAGTCTCCAGCAAGTCGGTGGCAGCGCCGGCGTCACGCTGGCGCAAAGCGGCGATGAAGTCCAGGTGTTCCTGCATCGCGGGAATCAGCCGCGCCGGTGTGATCACGCTGCTGTCGAGCTTGATCAGCCGGATACGCAGGCTGTTGACGCGGTACAGCTCGGAGATGATCTCATTGCCCAGCGCATCGACCATGCGGTCGTGCAAACCCCAGTCGACCGCCTGGGCATCGTCCAGCAGCTGCGGGTCGGTCGGGGTGGTGCGCGCCCGCTGCTGGATGTCGCGGTGACTGGCCTCGATCTGCGAAAGCTCCTCGTCGTTGGCGCTGTGCACGAAATGACGGATCGCCTCGTGTTCGATCATCGAGCGGACCTGGAACGCATTGCGGATCAGCTTGAGATCGACATGGGCGATCTGCAGGCCGCGCTGCGGCACGGTCCGGATCAGTCCGCCGGCTTCCAGGCGCGGGATCATCTCGCGCACCGCGCCCAGCGGCATGTCGAGCAGGGTCATCAATTCGCGCTGCGAGACGAACTGGCCACTGCGAATGCCGCCGCTGAGAATCTGCTGCGTGAAGCCCTGATAGGCGCGGGAACGCTGGCTGCCGCCCTCGCGCGCGGGCAGCGCCACCTCGGAGGACTTCGGCGCGCGGCGCCTGCCGCCAGCAATCGCGTCGCCCTCCGCGCTGCGCACTGCGGGACTGTTCACCTTGTATGCTTTCCGCGGCTCACGACCCCACCACGCCTTTCTTGAGCAGGATGTTGCCGTAGACGCGCCGCTCGCCGGTGGTCACGATGGCAAAGGCGCCGGCGGCGCGCTGGTAGAACGCGAAACGCTCCAGCGCGCTGCTCGGCGCGCAGCCATGGCGCGCGAGTGTCGCGTCGAAATCTCGGACCACCTCCGGCACCGCACTGGCATCACCGACCACCTGCATCGTCAGCGCCGCCTGCGCGACGAAGTCGTCCAGTGGCAACACGCTGAGCACCGCATCGAGCACCTGCGGCGCGTCGGCACCGGGCAACTGGACCAGGCGCCGGGCATGGGTGACAGCCGGGAAATTGGCGTCGGCCAGCACGATCTCGTCGCCATGCCCCATGCTGGCCAGCACATGCAGCAGATCTGCCGACAGCAGCGGAGAGAGGCCTTTGAGCATGAACCGCTTCAGCGCACGCGAGGCGCGCTGTGCAACAAGGAGTGGCAACGGACTGACATGTCAGTGATGTTATCAGTATGGCGATTCCGGCGTCAATGCCGCGGATCGGATGACCGGACATGTTCGACCAGCGCCTGGGTCGATTCGGCCCGTAGCCCCCGCGCCCGGCAGTAGAAATCCACCAACTCGCCATGGCCCGGCACATGACCGTCGGCATGCTGGATCGCACCGCCCGCGGTCCTGATCGGCTCGATCGCCCACCGTCTGCGGACCCCCCATGCCCTAAGATGCGCAGTTTTGAGGAGACCGAAAAATGAAAATCGAAACCATCGCCGTGCATGGCGGCTACTCACCCGATCCCACCACCAAGGCGGTGGCCGTGCCGATCTACCAGACGGTGGCTTACGCCTTCGACAACACGCAACATGGCGCCGACCTGTTCGACCTGAAGGTCGCCGGCAACATCTACACCCGCATCATGAACCCGACCAACGGCGTGCTCGAAGCACGCGTGGCGGAAATGGAAGGTGGCGTCGGCGCATTGGCCGTGGCCTCCGGCATGGCCGCCATCACCTATGCGATCCAGACGATCGCGGAGGCCGGCGACAACATCATCTCCGCCTCGACCCTGTATGGGGGCACCTACAACCTGCTGGCGCACACGCTGCCGCAGATGGGGATCGAAACCCGCTTTGCCGACTACCGCGACCCGACGTCCTTTGCCAAGCTGGTCGACCGCAAGACCAAGGCCATCTTCTGCGAATCCGTCGGCAACCCGCTGGGCAACATCACCGACATCGCGGCGCTGGCCAAGGTGGCTCATGAGGCCGGCGTGCCGCTGATCGTCGACAACACCGTCCCCAGCCCCTACCTGTGCCGTCCGTTCGAGCATGGCGCCGACATCGTCGTGCATTCGCTGACCAAGTATCTGGGTGGCCATGGCACCAGCATCGGCGGCATGATCGTCGACTCCGGCAAGTTTCCCTGGGCGGAGCACAAGGCACGCTTCAAGCGGCTCAACGAACCCGACGTCAGTTACCACGGCGTCGTCTACACCGAAGCGCTGGGGCCGGCGGCATACATCGGCCGTGCGCGCGTGGTACCGCTGCGCAACATGGGCGCGGCGCTCAGCCCGATGAACGCGTTCCAGATCCTGCAAGGCATCGAGACGCTGGCATTGCGCATGGACCGCATCTGCGACAACGCCTTGAGCGTGGCCAGCTTCCTCAAGTCGCATGCCAAGGTCGGCTGGGTCAATTACGCCGGCCTGCCGGACCATCCCGACCATGGCCTGGTCAAGACCCTGATGGGCGGCAGGGCCTCGGGCATCATCAGTTTCGGCCTCAAGGCCAAGGACAGCCGCGAAGCCGGCGGTCGCTTCCAGGACGCGCTCAAGCTGTTTACCCGGCTGGTCAACATCGGTGACGCCAAGTCGCTGGCCTGCCACCCGGCATCGACCACGCACCGCCAGCTCGGTGCCGACGAACTGGCCAAGGCCGGCGTCAAGGAAGACATGGTCCGGCTGTCGATCGGTATCGAACATATCGACGACCTGCTCGAGGACCTGACGCAGGCACTCGCCAGCACCTGAACCCGGCAACCCAGGCGTAGCCGCTGCGCCGCCGCCAGCGCCCGCTGGCGCTCAGCCGTCGGACGCCGGCGGTTGCGGGTTTGCCGCAGATCGGGCGACAGGTGGCGATGCTAAGCTTTCCGTCATCCAGGCCGTGACCATGCTGGTTGCGGCAGGCAAACCAGACGGTGTTGTCCAGGCACCGCAACGAGGGCCGGATCATGGATTTCTTCGCTGAGGCCAGTGTGGCGCTGGGCAACGCGTTTGCGCGTTTCGCCGAACGGGCCACCCATTACCTGCCCAACATTGCGGGCGCGTTCCTGCTATTGCTGGTCGGCTGGGTCGTCGCCCGGCTGCTGCGCGCGCTGGCGGTGCGCGCAGCAGTGC
This sequence comes from Burkholderiaceae bacterium, assembly GCA_041622095.1. Classification (GTDB taxonomy): domain Bacteria; phylum Pseudomonadota; class Gammaproteobacteria; order Burkholderiales; family Burkholderiaceae_C; genus CAISIP01. The sequence continues at coordinate 5,816 of JBFJZP010000064.1, forward strand.
TGGTGGACCGCATGTTGATGCGCCTGACCTCGTCTGCCGGCACGACGCCACACCGCAAGCTGCCGCCGTCATCGGCGCGGGTACTCGGCAGCCTGGTGTTCTGGCTGGTGCTGCTGTTCTTCATCACCGCCGCCACCCAGGTGCTGGGACTCGACGCCTTCACCGCCTGGCTTGCCGGTGTCGTGAACTACATGCCGACCCTGTTCTCCGGTGCACTGATCATCGCTGCCGGCCTGTTGCTCAGCCGGCTGGCGCGCGACCTGGTGGTGGCCACCTCGTCCGTCAGCGGCACGCGCCAGCGTGAACTGCTGGGCCGCACGGTGCAGGGCATCATCCTGGTGACCGCGCTGCTGGTCGGCGCCGACCAGATCGGCATCAAGGTGACCTTCCTGGTGATCGTCGCGGCGGTGGCTGGCGGTACGGTGGCGATTTCGGTGGCACTGGCACTGAGCCTGGGGGCCAGGACCTATGTCGCCAACCTGATCGGCGGCCACCATTTCCGCCATACCTTCTCGGTCGGCCAGACGGTTCGGGTGGCCGGCCATGAAGGCCGCATCCTCGACCTGACACCGGTATCGGTGGTGCTGGAGACCGAAGACGGGCGCGTCACGCTGCCGGCCAAGGTCTTCGGCGAAGAAGCGATCGTGTTGCGCATCGGGAGCGCATCATGAGCACCACCCCAGGCAGCGACGAGCGGCTGTCGTTTGCGTTTCTGGAAACCCATCCGGCCGACGCGGCGCGGGTGCTCGAACGCCTGGCGCCACAGAATGTCGCCGGCTTGTTGTCCGAGGCGCCGGCGCGCCTGGCCGGACCGGCGCTGCGCATGATGGTGCCGCCCTTCGTCGCGCGTTGCCTGGACCCGCTGGACGACCCCACGGTATCGGGCTTGTTGCGGGTGATGGGGCCGCAAGCCGGCGTCGCGGTACTGCATTACATGCCGGAGCAGCGCCGGGCCAGCCTGCTGACCCAGTTGCCGACCGCCATGGGCGTGGCCTTTCGCCTGCTGCTCGGTTATCCGGAGGATTCCATCGGCGCCTGGATGGATCCGCGTGTCGTGGTCCTGCCGGCCGACACCACTGCCGAGGCCGCCCTGCGGCGCTTGCGCGAAGCGCAGGGCGAGATCGATGCGGCGGTTTTCGTCACCGACCCGGCGCAACGCCTGGTCGGCCTGGTCAAGCTGCCGGAGTTGCTGCGCGCGTCGCCCGACGCCAGCCTGTCCCGGCTGATGCACAAGCCGCGTTTCACCTTGCCGGCCCGTGCCGCGATCCTGGGTGTCGGCGATCACGAGGGTTGGGACAGTTTCCAGATCCTGCCGGTGCTCGAACGCGACGACCGTTTCGTCGGTGCGCTCGACCGCGCCGTCGTGGCCCGCGCCCTGATGCGGCACCAGCGCGTCAAGCCACAGGCCGGCATGGGCGATCTGTTCGCCAACGCCGCAGGGGGGTATTGGCTGGGAGTCTCCAGCCTGATCCAGCTGGCGGTGGAACTGCTACCAGTAGCCAAGCCACTCATTGCGGGGAAACGCCATGAACACCACCGTTAACCCGAACCATGCCATCGGAGCGCTGAACCTGCGCTTCCTGCTGGACTATCCGGGCGAGGCCGCGCACGAACTCGAACGCATGGATGCCCGGGCTGTCGCGGCGCTGCTGGCGCATCAACCGGCGCATGCGGTGATTCCGGTCTGGGAACAACTCACCTCCGACGTCGAGCAATCCGTCATCACCTTGTTGCCCGATGAGCTGGTGCGCCACATCCTGAGCGAACTCGAGCCGGCGCTGGCGGTGGCCTTGCTGGTGCGGCTGGAAGAGGATGAGCGCACACGTTACCTGGGCCTGCTCGATCCGCAGGTGGCATCCGAGCTCGCCAAGCTGATGGACTATCCGGCGGATTCCGCCGGGCAGTTGATGGACCCGCGGGTGGTGGTGCTGCGCGCCGAGTTGACCGCCCAGGAAGCCCTGACGCGGCTGCGTGCGCTCAAGCGCCGCGACGTGCACGAATTCTTCCTGGTCGGCGACGAAGGCCAGCTCGAGGGGCGGGTGCAGATCCAGGAACTGGCGCTGGCCGAGCCGACTGCGCTGCTGGCGACCATGCGCCACAAGATCGCGGCGGTGGTGTCCGACATCGCGCCGCGCGAGGACGTGGTGGAACTGCTTGAACGCAGCGACATCACCGACCTGCCGGTGGTGGATTTTTCCGGTCGCCTGGTCGGCGTGATCCGGCAGTCGGCACTGGTCTCGGCGGTGCAGGAAGAAGCCAGTCTCGATATCCAGACCATGGTTGGTGTGAGCAAGGATGAACGCGCCTTGTCGTCAGCCGGATTCGCCGTGGTCAAGCGCCTGCCGTGGTTGCAGATCAATCTGCTGACCGCCTTCCTGGCCGCGGCGGTCGTGGGGCTGTTCGAAGACACGATCGCGAAATTCACCGCACTGGCGGTCCTGCTGCCGGTGGTGGCCGGCCAGTCCGGCAACGCCGGCGCGCAGGCGCTGGCGGTCACGATGCGTGGCCTGGTGCTGCGCGAGATCAGCCTGCGCCACTGGCCGCGGGTGGTGCTCAAGGAAATCAGCGTCGGCTTCATCAACGGGGTCGGCATTGCCGCCACCACCGCGATCGGCGTCTACCTCTGGAGCCGTTCGCTGGGACTGGTACTGGTGATCGTGATGGCGATGATCATCTCGATGGTCGCCGCCGGATTTGCCGGCGCCCTGGTGCCGATCACGCTGCGCCGGGTCGGCCTGGATCCGGCGCAGTCGTCGTCGATCATCCTGACCACGGTCACCGACATCGTCGGCTTCTTCTCGTTCCTGGGTATCGCGACACTGCTCTCGGGCATGTTGACCGCCACCTAGACCGTCAACCGTTTCTGCCTTTTTCGCATATGCAAATTGCCTGCTTGGGCCATGCGTCGATCGACCATGTGTTCCAGATTCAACAGTTTCCGGACCGGGCCACCAAGACGCCGGCCCATGACTTCCAGAGTGTCGGCGGCGGCATGGCGGCCAACGCCGCACTGGCGGCAGCCCGGCTCGGCGCCGGGGTGCGTTTTGTCGGCGCTGTTGGCGACGACGATGCCGGCCGGCTGGTACGCCAGCAACTCGGCGCCGAAGGGATCGAGTTGCGCTTTCTGCAGCAGATCGACGGCGCACGCACATCGGCCTCGGCGATCATCGTCGACGCCGGTGGCGATCGGCAGATCTACAACCACCTGGGCAATGCGCTGGCACGTGCCCAGCTGCCGGACGACACCGTGTTCGACGGATGCGACGCCGTCCTGGTGGATCCGCGCTGGCCGGCCGGCGCCCGCGCCGCCTTGTCCTGGGCCCGGCGCAACCGGCGCCTGGCGGTGCTGGACGCCGACGTGGCTCCGTTGCAGGACCTGAAAACGCTGGTGCCGCTGGCGCAGTGGGCGGTTTTCTCCGAGCCCGGGCTGGCGGTCTGGGCCGAAGGGCTTACACGCGAGACGGCGCTGCGCAAGGCACTGGCGCAAGGTGCCGAACATGCGGTGGTCACGCTGGGGGAACATGGTGCGCTGCATGCGAGCGCCGATCGCATCACACCGATGCCGACATTCGCCGTGCAGGCGGTCGACACCACCGGTGCCGGGGATGTTTTCCATGCCGCATTGACACTGGCCCTGGCGCGCGCACAAGCGGTGCCGGCGGCATTCGCCTAC
>JBFJZP010000065.1:0-9484 GCA_041622095.1 Burkholderiaceae bacterium
ATGGGCGCTGACGACTACCTCACCAAGCCCTTCGATGCGGGCGAGCTGGCCGCGCGGATGCGGGCGCTGCGCCGGCGGGTTGCCGGAAGGGCGCAACCGGTGCTGCGCTGGGGCGAACTCGAGATCGATCCCGCCGCGCGGACGGTCAGGCGCGCTGGCCATGCGGTGGAGCTGTCCGCGCGCGAGTTCGCGATGCTGCTGCTGCTGATGGAGGCCAGCCCCCGGGTGCTGTCGCGCAGCCAGATCGAGACCAGTCTTTACAACTGGGATGCTGCGCTGGAGAGCAATGCGATCGAAGTCCATGTGCACCACCTGCGCAGGAAACTCGGCGAAGGCGTGATACGCACCCTGCGCGGCGTCGGTTATTTCGTTCCCGCCGAAAAATGAGCCTGCACCGGTCGCTGGTTCGCAATCTCCTTGCCTGGACGCTGGGAGCCCTGTTTGTCGTCTGGGCGGCATTCATGTATTTTGGTTACGAAACCGGCGTGCACGAGGCGGGCGAACTGACCGATGGTCATCTCGCCAGCGTGGCGTCGCTGCTCGCGTCGCAGCGGCCGGCGGACCTGGGCGCGACGCCCGGGCCCTCCCCGGCGCCCGACCTGGGGCACCTGAAAGCGCATGACTACCAGCAATCCCTGAGCACGGTGGTGTGGGACGCGTCCGGCAATCTGCTGGCCCGCACCGGCCAGGCGCCGGTGCCGCCGTTCACCCGAAGCGACGCGTTCGAAACACTCATGCTGGGCGATCCGCCGGTCGCCTGGCGCACGTTCTCCCGCTGGAGTGATGAAGCACCGGGGCAAAAAATCATGGTGCTGCTGAGCGAAGGCGAACGTGACGCACTGGCAGCCGACATTGCCGGACAGATCGCCGAGCCCGGCCTGTGGCTGGTCCCGGTCGTCGCCATCGTGCTGGTGGTTGCGATTCGCCGGGGGCTGCAGCCCTTGTTCGATCTCAGCGACCAGGTCAACCGGCTCGACGTGCACCACGACACGCAATTGAAGGCGCCGCCGCATATCGAGTTCAAGGCCATCGAACAGTCCATCAACATGCTGATCGACCGCTACAACACCGCACTGGCGCATGAGCGCGCGCTGGCCAGCGAGGTGGCGCATGAACTGCGCACGCCACTGGCTTCATTGCGCCTGCACGCTGCCTCCTTGCAACTGGACCTGTCCAGCGAAGAATTCGCCGATGCGCGGCAACGGGTCCAGGCCGACGCCGCGCGGGCCAGCGCCGTGTTGACGGACCTGCTGGCCCTTGCACGCGCCAGTCGCATCGAGCTTGCGCAGGCGCGCGAGCCGGTCGATCTGGCTGAACTGGCACGCCGTGTCGCTGCCGAGTATGGCCAGGCGGCGCTGGAAACCGACCACGACCTGTCGGTCGATGCGCCTACGGCCTGCCCGATCCTCGGCCATCCGGTGTTGATCGAGCAGGCGCTGCGCAACCTGATCGAAAACGCCTTGGCGCATGCCCGCGGCGGCAGCAGCGTGCGTGTCGTGGTCTCCAGTGCGCCTGCGGTGCTCGAGGTGATCGACAACGGGGCACAGGCGGATGCGCGCGGGATTTCCGCGCCGCCGCGCTGGGGGCTGGGCCTGGGACTGGGACACCAGGTGGTGCGCCGGGTGGCGGCGGTTCACGATGGCCATTTCGAGACCCGCGAACTGCCGCACAGCGGCGAGCGGAGCTACCGGATTGTTTTCGCCCCCGCCAGCACCTGATCCCGTATCCACCCCCGGCGCTTGCCACCCCGGGACGGAGCAGGGACTTTGCGCTGCGATGGTGAAAGCACGGTGTTGAATCGCCCGCACCGGGCCTCTACACTGGCCCCATGACCCCTTCACCCATCGACACGATCCCCGTTCGCATGGCCGCCGTTCTTCTGACCGGCTACGGCGGCCTGGACAAGCTCGAATACCGCGAGGATGTTGCCGTGCCCCGGCCCGGTCCTGGCGAGGTGCTGATCCGGGTCGGTGCCGCCGGCGTCAACAACACCGACATCAACACCCGCTCCGGCTGGTACAACCAGGCGGTCACGACCGGTACGGTGGTTGAAGGCGCGCAGTCCGGCTTCGCGGTGCAGCATGCCGGCTCCGGCGACTGGGGCAGCGACATTGTCTTTCCGCGCATCCAGGGCGCGGATGTGGCTGGCCACGTCGTGGCAGTCGGCTCGGGCGTCGATCCGGCGCGTGTCGGCGAACGCGTGATCTGCGATCCGTATTTCCATGCGCCGGGCGACACGAGCAGCCTGGAGAGCATCGGCTTCCTGGGTGCACACCGCGATGGCGGCTTTGCGCAGTACACCGTCGTGCCTGCCGGCAATGCCATCACCGTGCCGCCTGAGCTGGCCTTGTCGGATGCGCAACTGGCCACGGTCCCCTGTTCCGGTGGCACCGCGATGAACATGATGCTGATGGCCGGCCTGCGCGAAGGCGACCATGTGCTGGTGACCGGCGCCTCCGGTGGCGTCGGAAGTTTTCTGGTGCAGATTGCCCGCGCATCGGGCGCCACCGTCATTGCGATTTGTGGCGCCGACAAGTGCGACGCGGTGCTCCGGCTCGGCGCCCATGCGGTGATCGATCGTGCGGTCGATGACCTGCCCGGCGCGGTGCGCCTGGCGCTCGGCGGCGCCGCGTTGACGCTGTTTGCCGACGTGGTCGGCGGTGACAGCTTCGCGCCCTGTCTCGGCTTGCTAGCGACCGGTGGGCGTTATGTCACCGCCGGTGCGATCGCCGGGCCGATGGTCTCGCTGGACCTGCGCACGCTGTACCTGAAGAGCCTGTCCTTCTTCGGCTCAAGCGTGTATCGGCGCGATGCCCTGCCCACGCTGGTGGCGCTGCTGCAGCGTGGCGCCGTGGTGCCTGCGGTCGCCGATGTGTCTGCACTGGCGCATATCCGTACGGCCCAGATCGAATTCCTGGCCAAGCACCATGTCGGCAGCAAGGTGCTGCTGCCGCCGCCGGACGCCACGACGCCCTGATCGAAGCGCGCGCCCACGCGTCTCGGCGATCCACACGCAGGTTCGCGCCCAGCCAAGGCGCGCGCAGTTGCGCCTCAATCCGCGCTGAAGTATTCCGGATAACGCTCGCAGATTGCGTCAACAAAGCCCAGCGGCGAGCGGATATGCGTCAGCATGGCTTCGCGCGCCCTGTCGCCGTCGCCGGCCATGATCGCGCGCACCACCTTGCGGTGCTGGTCGATCGCGATCCGGTTGCCACCGAGTTCGGGAATCGCAATATGGCGGATGCGGTTCATGCCGGTTCGCGCCAGCAGCAACGGACCCCAGGCATGGCGGTGCCCGGCCAGCACCAGGATCTCATGGTGCATTGCCTCGTCGGCCGTCAGGTGCCCGACGAAGTCCTTCTGGTCCGACGCAACCACCTGGCGTTCAAGCCACCGGTTGAGCAGCTTGCGCTCGGCCAGCGGCGCCTGGGCGGCCAGTTCCGCCGCACGGCATTCGATCACCTCGCGCACGAAGATCGCATCGCGGATCCGGGAGCGGCTCAGCAGGCTGACCGAGCTGCCGCGTTGCGGAACCACCTCGAGCAATCCTTCGCTGGCCAGGCGGCGGAACGCATCGCGCACCGGTGCCTTGCTGACACCCAGTTCCTCCGATACCGCCAGCTCCGATAGCGCCATGCCGGGCGGAAAAGAGCAATTGAGGATGGCGGTGCGGATGCTTTCGTACGCCTCCTGCCCGATCTGGCCGCGCGCCGGTACCCGCCCCACGGAGGTGGGGGCGGTGCTGATGCCGGGAATGTTCAATCGCGCACGGGCCATGGTCGGAGTCTATCGGTTGCTGTCGATCGCTTGCTTGCCATCGATTTGTACTTATTCTAGAATTCTAGAATTCTAGAATTCCAAAATAGAATCCGACCCGACAACAGCATCCGGCCCCGTCCCATCCATGAACAAACCCCGTCTGCTGCAATATGGCCGCCTGAGTCGCAGGCCCGCACGCTTGTTCATGCGCGTTTCCCGCAACGCCACGTTTTTCCCCACCAACCCGGAGACATCCATGCCCTCGTCCTCCCAGCGCCGCATCCGACGCACTCTCCTGCAAGCCGTTCCAGCCCTGTTGTTGTGCAGTTCGGCCTTTGCACAAACCGCCTGGCCTACCAAGCCGGTCACCCTCGTCGTACCATTCGCACCCGGTGGCGGCACCGACATCGGAACCCGCATCCTGGCCCAGCGCCTGTCGCTGCTCTGGGGTCAGCCGGTGCTGATCGACAACAAGGGGGGCGCCGGCGGCAACGTCGGCCTGGAGATCGTCTCGCGCGCCAAGGCCGACGGTTACACCTTGATGACCGGCAATGTCGGCACGCAATCGATCAACCCGACGCTGTACAAGAAGCTCAACTACAACCCGGACACCGCGTTCCAGCCGATCGCGCAATTCGCCGAACTGCCCTTCGTGCTGGCCGTGACTCCGAGCCTGCCGGCCAACAATGTCAAGGAACTGGTCGCGCTGGCCAAGGCCAACCCGGACAAGTACACCTATGCCAGCTCCGGCAATGGCGGCTCGCCGCACCTGTCGGCCGAGACCTTCAAGATTGCTACCGGCACGCAGATCCTGCATGTGCCCTATAAAGGCGGCGGCGCGGCGATGACCGACCTGATGGCGGGCAACGTGCACATGATCTTTTCGTCGGTGCTCGAGATGTCGGGCCACATCAAGGCCGGCAAGCTCAAGGCGCTGGCAATTTCCAGCAAGTCGCGCGTATCGGCCTTGCCCGACGTGCCCACGCTGGAGGAAGCCGGCGTCAAGGGCGCCGAGTCTGGCTCCTGGCTCGGACTGCTGGCACCCGCCGGGACGCCGCAGGACATCGTCGAGAAGATCGCCAAGAGCATCCAGCAGGCGGTGGCGCAACCCGAGGTGAAGGAGCAACTGCTGGCCCAGGGTGCTGTGGCCACCAGCGGATCGAGTGCCGACTTCGTGCAGCTGATCGCCAACGATCGCAAGCGTTACGCACGCATCATCATCGACAACAAGCTCGGACTGGACTGATTCCCGGGCCGCGCCGGCACCCCACCCGGCGCTGACGCCCGCGGCTGGCAGGCTCCGGCGCAGGCGCTATGCTTGCCGCACGCCGCTTCACAGCCTCTGCCGCAGCGAACAGCGTGAGCCGATATTGGCCCGACCAACCGATACCGAAAACCCGAGGACCCACATGACCCGCAAGACCTATGAGCAGCTGCGCAGTGCGCGCTGGTTCGCCCCCGACGATTTCCGCTCCTTCGGCCACCGCTCGCGCGCGATGCAGATGGGCTACGAACGCGCCGACTGGCAAGGCAAGCCGATCATCGCGATCATCAACACCTGGAGCGACATCAACAACTGCCACGCACACTTCAAGCAGCGTGTAGAGGACGTCAAGCGCGGCATCCTGCAGGCAGGCGGGTTTCCGCTGGAGCTGCCGGCGATCTCGCTGGCGGAGCAGTTCGTCAAGCCCACGACAATGCTCTACCGCAACCTGCTGGCGATCGAGACCGAGGAGCTGCTGCGCAGCCATCCGGTCGACGGCGCGGTGCTGATGGGCGGCTGCGACAAGACCACGCCGGCCTTGATGATGGGCGCGATCTCGGCCGGTTTCCCGTGCATCTACCTGCCAGCCGGCCCGATGTTGCGTGGCAACTGGAAAGGCAAGACGCTGGGATCGGGTTCGGATTCGTTCAAGTACTGGGACGAGCGCCGCGCCGGCAACATCACCGAAACCCAGTGGCTCGAGGTCGAGGGCGGCATTGCGCGCAGCCACGGCACCTGCATGGTGATGGGCACGGCCGCCACGATGATGGGCATCGCCGAGGCGATGGGGATGACGCTGTCGGGCGCATCCAGCATTCCGGCACCGGACGCCAACCACCCGCGCATGTCGGCCCGCTGTGGCCGGCGCATCGTCGACATGGTCTGGGAAGACCTGACCCCGGCGCGCATCTTCAGCCGCAAGAGTTTCGAGAACGCCATCACCGTGGCCATGGCCGAAGGTTGCTCGACCAACGCCATCATCCACCTGGTGGCGATGTCACGCCGTGCCGGCGACCATTGCGCAGTCTCGCTGGACGACTTCGACGCGTTCAGTCGCAAGGTACCGGTGATCGCCAATATCCGGCCCAGCGGCAGCCAGTACCTGATGGAAGACTTCTACTACGCCGGCGGCATGCGCGGCCTGATGGCCCGCTTGCGTGATGGCGGCATGTTGCACCTGGACGCGATGACGGTGACCGGCAAGACGGTCGGCGAGAACCTCGAAGGCGCGGAGATCTACAACGACGACGTGATTCGCCCGCTGGACAACCCGATCTACAAGGAAGGCGCTCTCGCGGTGCTGCGCGGCAACCTGGCACCCGACGGCTGCGTGATCAAGCCCAGTGCCTGCAGCCCGAAATTCCTGCAGCACACCGGCCCGGCCATGGTGTTCGACGACTACCCGAGCCTGAAGCAGGCGATCGACGATCCGGATCTGGACGTCACCGAAGACCATGTGATCATCCTGCGCAACGCCGGCCCGCAGGGCGGACCCGGCATGCCGGAATGGGGCATGGTGCCGATCCCGACCAAGCTGGTCAAACAAGGGGTGCGCGACATGATGCGCATCTCGGACGCCCGCATGAGCGGCACCAGCTACGGCGCCTGCGTGTTGCATGTATCGCCCGAGGCCTACATCGGTGGTGCACTGGCACTGGTGCGCAACGGCGACATGGTCACGGTCGACGTACCGGCACGGCGCATCCACCTGGACATCAGCGACGCCGAGATGGCCAGCCGCAAGGCGCAATGGACGCCGCTGCCCAAACGATTCGAACGCGGCTACGGCCACATGTTCAGCCAGCACATCCTGCAGGCCGACAAGGGCTGCGACTTCGACTACCTGGAAACCTCGTTCGGCGCGCCCGTCGGCGAACCGGACATCTACTGAAAAGGAACATCCCCATGGCACTCCATCCCGCCACCCGCGACAAGCTCAAGACCGTCAGCACCGCCACCTTGTGCACCGCGCTGTACAAGCGCGGCCTGCGCAACCAGTTCATCCAGGACGTGCGGCCGCTCAACGCAAACCTGCCCAACATGGTCGGCGAAGCCTACACGCTGCGTTATATCCCGGCGCGCGAAGACCTGAACCCGATCACCGTGTTCCAGGATCCGAAACATCCGCAACGCGTTGCGGTGGACCAGTGCCCCGAAGGCGCGGTGATGATGATCGACAGCCGCAAGGACGCGCGTGCCGCGTCGGCCGGCTCGATCCTGATCACCCGGCTGATGGTGCGAGGCGCCGCCGGCATCGTCACCGACGGCGGCTTTCGGGATTCACCGGAACTCGCCGAGATGAGCTTCCCGGTCTACCACAACCGGCCGTCGGCGCCGACCAACCTGACGCTGCACCAGGCGCTGGACATCAACGTGCCGATCGGCTGCGGCGACGTGCCGGTGTTTCCCGGCGACGTGGTCGTCGGCGACCGCGAAGGCGTGTTCGTGATCCCGGCGCACCTGGCCGACGAGGTCGCCGACGAAGCGGTGGAGATGACCGCGTTCGAAGACTTCGTCACCGAAGAGGTGCGCAAGGGCCGCTCCATCATCGGCCTGTACCCGGCGACGCAGCAGCAGTCGAAGGACGACTTCGCCGCCTGGCGCAAGGCCAACGGACGCTGACGCAGCCGCGTCGGCTCAAGCCACCTGGCGCTGCGGCTCGGAGAACATCTCCTCCATCTGCTTGCGGATCCGGTAGGCGTGGGTCGACGTGTCCATTGCCACGTCGGCCCAGCACAGGCTCTGGCCCTTGGCCACCGGGCGCACCACCTTGACGTCGTGCGCCAGCCCCAGTGGCAGGCCGCCCAGTTGCACCGAGGTATCGGCCGGCAGCAGCTTGCCCCACACGGTGTAGCCCCCCTCGCCGTCGAGCATGTCGCCCGGCAGGAGGTCACGCTTGGCGGTGGCCACCACGTCGGCATTCCAGCAATTGGCCACGCCGGTGGGTTCGCCGCGCAGCGCGACCGAGGCCACCGACATGCCGACCTCCAGACCGATCAGGTGCCAGCGCTTGTACAGCGTGAAATAGCGCCCGCTCGGGTCGGTGTGCGCGTTGTATTCCTCGAAACAGTTCTTGATGTAGTCGGTCTCGGCCTCCACCGTGACCCACACGCCCATACGGATGTCGTACGGGATCTTGCGGCCATCGGCTTCGAGCGACGAGATCACCTCGACCATGCCCTTGCGCTCGAGCACGCCGCCTTCGGCTATCGGCCGGGTCACGAAGGGAATGTCCTCGACACTGGCCGGTGGGTACAACAATCCGTTCGACGGCACCGCGAGCCCGGTCGCGTTGGCCACCGCGGTGCATTCGATCGATGGCTTCGAGCCATCGAGGAAGCTGTTGAACATCTTGGGATTGAGGCCACCCCGCAGGGCCTGCTCCGGCGTCAGGCCGTAGTTGCCCCAGACCGTCTCCGGCGTCGACTCGCAGAAATGCGGCAACCACTTGTGTCCCCGACCGGCGGCCACGACCGGGAAGCCGCAGGTACGTGCCCAATCCACCAGGTCACAGATCAGCGCCGGCTGGTCGCCGAAGGCCAGCGAATACACGACACCGGCATCCCGGGCCTTGCGCGCCAGCAACGGTCCGCAGAACGCGTCGGCTTCGACCGTGACGTTGACGACATGCTTGCCATGGGCAAACGCCTCCAGGCAATGGTCGACCGCGGCAATCGGATGGCCGGTGCATTCGACAACGACATCGATCGCCGGATGCCGCACCAGCGCCTGCCAGTCCTCGCCGATATGCGTGTGGCCGGTCTTGATTGCCTCGTCGAGCGATGCCGCCTGCGTGCGCCCGGCATCCCATCCCACGCGCGCCAGATTCGTACGCGCCGCGTCCGGCGACAGGTCGGCGATGCCCACCAGTTGTACGCCGGGCGTGCGCGGGATCTGCGCCAGGTACATCGAGCCGAACTTGCCGGCGCCGATCAGGCCGACCCGCACCGGCTTGCCATCGGCAGCGCGGCGCTGCAGTTGCGCGAAAAGACTCATGCGACCTCCTTGATCTCGCCAAACGGCACCGACGATGTCTGCAAGGCACTGGCCGGCATGCCGTCTTTCCACGGCACGTCGACCGGATAGTCTTTCAGCAGGCAGTCGTCGGGCAGGCAGTCGATCGGCGTGAAGTCGCGATGCGCAATGTATTCCGGCCGCTTGTGGCGCCGGATGTGGTTGCTGACCGCACACAGGCTCAGGTAGACGCTGACCCGGTTCCATGGCGACAGGTTGCTGCTCGACGCGTGCACCAGGCAGCTGTGAAACAGGATCATCGAGCCGGCCGGCCCCTTGGGCGAAACAATGCCGCCGTTCTTGCCACCGGCGCGTTCGACCAGTTGGCGGATCAGGTCGTTGTCGACCGTCCACAGCGGATAACTGGTGGTGGTCAGGTCGTGTTTCGCGTCCACCACGCCCTTCTTGTGGCTGCCGGGAATGAACATCAGCGGCCCGTTGAACTCG
>JBFJZP010000066.1:0-9384 GCA_041622095.1 Burkholderiaceae bacterium
GTGACCATCACGATCGCCTGATACCTGCGGTGCCAGGCCAGGAAATGGCGTGGCAATTCATGCTCAGGCAGCCGCATGGCGTCCGATGGCGCCGGCGTTGCTGAGCATCGGTTCGCCCGGCTTGCGTCGAGTCCCTTCGACGCAAGCCGGGCGATGCCGTCTTCTGCAGGAGCCTTGGCTGTTACCAGCAGGTATTGGCCTACGAAGAACTGCACACATTGGCGGCCGATACGCCTGCTATCTATGGCGACTTCGCCGGCAATGCGGATCTGCGCAGCGCGGTGCACCACCGCTTCGGCCGGCTGGCGTACAGCTGCGCCATCGGCGGCACCCATGTCGGGCAGCTGCGCGGCGCGAAGGATTTGCCGGGACCCAAGGCCAGCCTGTTTTTCGCGCCGGCGCAGATCAAGAAGCGCCGCGCCGATGGGGGGGCCGAGGCCTTGGCGCAGCGCTTGCTGCAATCATGGCAGGCCTTCCTCGCCAGGGTGTCGGAACCGCAGTCGCCCTGGCTGGAGGTGCGCCGGCATGACGGGCCGGCCGCGCTGCTGGCGACCTACCGCACGGTGCTGGCCGGACACGCGGGTCCGCGCATGGGGCATATCCTGCGGCCACGCGAGGCGGATTCCGCCCGCTAGCGTCGGCAATGCCTGCTGGCGCCGGCCAGCCCGAGCGAGGCGCAAACCATCGGCTGCCGGGCATTGCGCCGGGCAGCGGTCCTGGCCGGCTTATGGCAGCAGGATTGTCAACGCGCCGCTGGTGCAGGTCGGCGCAAACGTGTCGTCGAGGTTCACGGCGCCTCCAAGGCCTTGCTGGCTGCTGAGTGCCTGCTTCAGGCCGGGCCGCCTGGCGATGCAGTCGGCTCGTCCGCAGGCTGGCCGATGGCGGCCCGCAACTCGCTGCGCAAGGCCCCGACTTCGCTGCGCAAGGCGCCGATCTCGCGCATCAGGTCGCGTTCGATCTGGCGCTCCTCGGTCCCGACGAACATGGCGGCCAGCGATGCGGTCACCAGCGACAACACCGCCAGCCCGAGTAACACGACGACAACCGCAAACGCACGGGACGCGTAAGTCGTCGGTACCAGGTCGCCGTATCCGACGGTGGCAGCGGTCGTGAATGCCAGCCACATCGCGTCGGCCAGGTCAGGGGTGAAGGGTTCGAGCAGCCAGAACCCGAGTCCGCCCAGGACCAGGATCATCAGGCACAAGGCGAGCGAGTACCAAAGGCCGCGACGGGAAACATGCCGGGAGATATTGCGCCATGGGGTCATGCCGCCACTTTAAGGCAGCCGGCGGCAGACCCCACGGGCCGGGCCCGCGCCGGGTGGCTGCGGCACCGGCCGCCATGTCGAAGGCATCGAGGGTGCGATCCCTGTCGCAGGCGCCGAGAGTCAGGCGGGCGCCGGACCGCAGTGGACGCTGTCGCCGACACGCAGCAGCCCGCCGGTCAGGACCCGTGCGGTGATGCCGCCGTGGCCACGCATGGCGTTGTAGCCGCCGGGGCCGAGGACTTCTTCCATCTGCGAGCAGGGTGCGCAGGGGCCGGTGACCTCGAGCACGACCTGATCGCCCAGGCGCAATACCAGTGGCTGCCCCTGGAACAGGGCGCGCGCTGCCAGCAGGTTCAAGCCGGCCACGACCAGGTTGCGTCGCAGCCACTGCGGGTCGACCGTGGTCCGGCCGGCGAGCGCGGCGATCACCGGCAGGTGTTCCGCCTGGATCAGCGTGACCTGGCGCTTGCCGCCACCGCTTGCCGGCGCCGCAGACGCCGTCTGGCGATCACCCTGCAGTCCGTGCCCCTGCAGCGCCGCGACCTGATCGACCGACACCATGGGCGCGCGCCGGGTCGGGCGCAGCAGGATCGCGGTGATCCGGCCGGGACGGGGAAAGTGGCGCGTCAGCGCACGCAGGTCGGCGGACATGGGATGGACAGCTTGCTTGCTCGCGGGCTTGATGGGGAACCAGTGTGATCGATTGTGGATGGTTTATCCGACCGGCATGACCGACCGTCGACAATAAGGCCATGGCGCCACCTCCCCAGAATCTGTCCACCACCCATCCATTCGAAACCCTGACCCCGGACCAGGTGCTCGATGCACTCGATGGCGTGGGTCTGCGCGGCGATGGTCGGCTCACCGCCTTGTCGAGTTACGAAAACCGGGTCTATCAGGTGCAGCTGGAGGACGGCAGTGCGGTGGTCACCAAGTTCTACCGGCCCGGTCGCTGGAGCGATGCCCAGATCCAGGAGGAGCACGACTTCACGCGCGAGCTCGAAAACGCGGAGGTGCCGGCCGTCGGGCCGATGTGGCTGGGCGGCGCGAGCCTGCACCACTTCGGCGGGTTCGCCTTCAGCGTCAGCCCGCGTCGCGGCGGGCGGGGGCCGGAACTCGACGACGGCGAAGTGCTGGAATGGATCGGCCGCTTCATGGCGCGGTTTCATGCAGTGGGTGCGAGCCGAGCCTTCGTGCACCGTCCGGCACTGAACCTGCAGACCTTCGGCGAAGACGCGCGCAACTGGCTGCTCGACAACGAACGCGTGCCGCTGGATGTACAGGCGCGCTGGGCCGATGTCTCGCGCCAGGTGCTGGACATGGTGGGCCGGCATGACTGCCTGGTCGGTCGTGCGCCGGCCAGCGGAGAGGCGCCGATTCGCTTGCTGCGCCTGCATGGCGACTGTCATCCGGGCAATATCCTGTGGACCCCGACCGACGTGCCGGCGGCGGCAGGCCCGGGTCCGCACTTCGTGGATCTGGACGATTCCCGTACCGGACCGGCGGTGCAGGACCTGTGGATGTTGTTGTCGGGTGATCGGCAACAACGCCAGCGCCAGCTCGCAGCCCTGGTCGACGGCTATGAGCAGTTCCGCGAGTTCGACCGGCGCGAACTGGTCTTGATCGAGCCGCTGCGCAGCCTGCGCCTGATCCACTACAGCGCCTGGCTGGCACGGCGCTGGGAAGACCCGATCTTTCCGATCAATTTCCCGTGGTTCGGCTCCAGCGACTACTGGAAAGGCCAGGTGCAGATGCTCGAGGACCAGTGCGAGGCGATGGCGGAAGACCCGCTGGTGGTGTGAGTCTTCGGCGCCGCCGGGCCCGGTTCAGAAGGGCACCGCAGGGCCCGGCCACCGGGGCGGTAGTGGCTTGGCACGCGCCAGTGCATCTGCTGCGCCGCGCCAGCCATCGCAGGCGTTGCGCCCGGGCCGGCCGCGCCAGCGGTTGAGCAAGGCCTTGCAGCAGGCATAGAAGCGGAAGAAGCGCAAGAGCCAGCGCCGCTCGGCAGCTGTGGGTTCCTGCGCGCTGCAGATCAGCTTGTCGTCGCACAGGCCGCGATCGGTCAGTGTGATCGCACCCCAGACCCGCAGGCGCTTGCGGGTACCGAATCGCAGGCGCGGTCCGAGCACCACCGCGTCGAGCAGGTCACCCTCGAGCCCGAGGTAGGCCGGCACCGCGCCATAGTTGTACGGGCAAGGCAATGGCGATACGAAGTGAATGCTGCCATCGGGCCCGCGCTTGAGGAAACTGCCGCGGGGCACCTCGATGAAGACCTCGACCTCGGGTATCTGCGCGGCATCGGTTGCGGTGTTGCGGGGTGTGGTGCCATTGCGATCCATGGGCCTAGCCTAACCGCAGGCCCGATCCACCGGGTCTGTCCGGGCGCGTCGGGCAACCCGCAGGGCACGCTCAAGCGCCACCGTTTCGTCTTGAGCGCGCAGCCAGCGCAACCCGGGCCTGCAGTCCGGTTGGCTGGCGCATGGCGCGCAGGCCTGTGGTTGCGAGGTGCTCGACCGGATACGGCCAAGCGACACACCGGCTTCGACGACATGGCTGAACGTGCGGCCTTGTTGCAGATCTGGCGAGTCGACCCGGCTCCCGGGTCTATGTCTGGCGCGGCTGTCCTTCGGCCGGCTGGGTATAGCTTCGGATGCGCGGCCAGGTGTTCTGGATATGTTCGCGCATCGCCCGGGCCAGTGCCGGGCCGTCGCGCCGCGCCAGCGCCTCCATCATCGCGTTGTGCTCGGCCAGCGCGGCCGCCCAGTTGTCCGCCCCCGAGTTGCCGCTGTAGCGCAAGCTGCGCATGCGCTTGCTCAGGATGGCGTGCGTCATGCTCAGCGTCTCGTTGTCGGCCAGCGCAATCAGCGCTTCGTGGATCTGCTGGTTCAGCACGAAATACTCCAGCCGCTGGCGCTGTACGTACAACTGCTGCATGCGGGCATGCATGGCCAGGATCTTGTCGATGCGCGACTGCTCGGCCTGGCAGGCGCGTTCGCCGGCAAAGGCTTCGAGCAGGGCGATCACGTCCAGCATGTCGCGCGCATCCTTGTCGGTGAAGACCTTGACGATGGCGCCACGCAGCGGCAGCAATTCGACCAGCCCCTCGGAGGTCAACACCTTGAGCGCCTCGCGAATCGGCGTGCGCGACACGCCGAGTTGCTGCGCCAGTTCCATTTCCTGGATCCGTTCGCCGGGCACCAGCTTGGATTCGACGATCATGTCGCGGATCCGGTTGGTCACCTCCTCATGCAGCGGAATGCGGGCGATCTGGGCGATGGGGGCCTTTTCGTTCATAGGGGGCGAGTATGGGCGAAGAAACTGCTTGACAGCATACCGCGCCCACGATTCTAATTATCCGTAATTACAGATTACGCATTACAAATTCTTTCGACTCACCCCTTCGATCGGTTCCCATGGTCTCATCCTCACGCCCCACCATTGCGCTTTTCTCCGGCGATCCTGCCGGCATCGGCCCTGAACTGGTCACCAAACTACTCCAAGACGCGCAAGCCATGCAATCGGCCGATCTCCTGCTGATCGCCCAGCGCGGGCAGGACACCGGCGGTGCACAGGTCCGCTGGCACGACTGGGCCGGACGCGATGCGGCTGCATTCGCGCCGGGCAAGGCCGAGTCCGACAACGGGCGCTACATGCTGCAAGGCCTGGCCGCCGGCGTCGACCTGGTACGCAGCGGGCGTGCCGATGCATTCTGTTTTGCACCGCTGAACAAGGGCGCCTTGCGCCTGGGCGGCATGCACCAGGAGGATGAGCTGCGCTGGTTCTCCGAATACCTGGGTTACGACGGCGAATGTGGCGAACTCAACGTGTTGCGCAAGTTGTGGACTGCCCGCGTGACATCGCATGTCGCGCTGCGCGACGTCAGCGCCTTGCTCAGCCCGCAGAAAGTCGCCAACGCGATCCGCATGATCGATGAAGCCCTGCGCGCCTCGGGTGTGGCGCAGCCCCGCCTGGCGGTCTGCGGACTGAACCCGCACAACGGTGACGGCGGCAATTACGGCGACGAGGAGGGACGCATCATCGCTCCCGGTGTCGCATTGGCCGCGCAGCAAGGGATTGCCGCCGACGGGCCGTTCCCGGCCGACACCGCCTTCGTGCGGGCGCTGCGGGAACAGGGCGGATATGACGGCGTGGTCACGATGTACCACGACCAGGGACAGATCGCGATGAAGCTGCTCGGGTTCGAGCAAGGCGTCACCGTGCATGGCGGATTGCCGATACCGATCACCACACCGGCACATGGCACCGCTTACGACATCGTCGGCAAGGGGCAGGCCAATCCGCAGGCCATGCGCAATGCCTTCGATCTGGCGGTGCGCATGGGACAGGCACGCCGGCAGAACACTTATTCACAACAGCCCATGGAGACACAGGCATGAAACTCAAGACAATCCTCTGCGCCGGCATTCTGCTGGCCCCGCTGGTGGTGATGGCGCAAAGCTACCCGACCAAGCCGGTACGCATCATGGTCGGCGCCAACGCCGGCGGCGGCACCGACATCATTGCCCGCATGCTGGCCGAGAAGATGGGGGAAGGCCTCAAGGGCAGCTTCGTCGTCGAGAACAAGCCCGGCGCGTCGAACACGATTGCGGCCGACCTGACCGCCAAGGCGCCGGCCGACGGCTACACCTTGCTGGTGGCCACCAACACCGGGCAGGCGATCGCGCCCCACCTGATGAAGCTCAATTTCGACCCGATCAAGGACCTGGCCCCGGTCGGCCTGATCGTCACCGTGCCCAATGTGCTGGTGGTCGGCCCGACGGTCACTGCCACCAATGTCAAGGACCTGGTCGCGCAGATGAAGGCCAAGCCGAACGACTTCAAGTACGGCTCCTCCGGCATGGGCAGCACCCAGCATATCGCCGGTGAAGGCTTCAACCTGGCCGCCGGCGTCAAGAGCGTGCATATTCCGTACAAGGGTTCCAGCCAGGCCCACCTGGACCTGATCGCCGGCAACATCCAGATGATGTTCGACACCACCTCGTCGGCGATGGGCCAGATCAAGGCCGGCAAGTTCAAGCCGCTGGCACTGACCACCGCGACCCGCAGCGCCGAACTGCCTCAGGTGCCGACCCTGGCCGAGGCCGGCGTGACCGGATTCGAGATGAGCACCTGGTATGCGATGTTCGTGACCGCCGGAACGCCAGCGGATGTGCAGGCCAAGCTGCAGGCCGAACTCGGCCGCGTGCTGAAGCTGCCGGACGTTCAGGCCAAGCTCAAGGGCCTGGGCGGCGAGCCCGGCGCCATCAACGCCGACCAGTTCGCGCAGATGAACCGCCAGGAGTTCGACCGTTTCGGCAACCTGATCAAGCAGGCCGGCATCAAGCTGGAGTGATTCGGCATCCGGTCGAATGACCGGCCGGATGATTCCGTCAGGATGGACGACAAGAGGCCTTCGCAGGCCTCTTGTCCGTTTCCGGTGATCGGCGCCTGGCGCGTCAAGCCGGCTGCCGCAGCACCCGGCGCACCGCGTGAAACGGCAGCAACATCGCCACGCCCAGGCCGAACGCGGCCAGCCACTGCAGCGCAGGCAGCGGCGCGAACCGGAATGTCGCGGCCAACGCCGGCCAGGTGGTGACCAGCAGCAAGGCCAGCAGCGTGCCGCCCATGACCACCAGCGTCACCCGAGGCAGGCCACCGAACATCGCCTGCCAGCTGCCGTTGTTGCGCCGGCTGGGCAGAATCAGTGCGGCATTGGCGGTGACCAGCATCACGAACACCAGGCTGCGCGCCAGTTCGGTCTGCCAGCCCTGCGCGAGCAGGCCTGTGTAAAGGCCGAGCAGGGCCAGTGTCAGCAAGCCGCCCTGTACCAGCCCCTGCGCCACATGCCGTACGGCAACCAGCGGCTGGCGCACCGGTCGCGGCGCCTGGTCCATCAGCCGGGGATCCTCCCGTTGTGCCTCGAACACGATCGAGCAGGCCGGGTTTATCACCAGCTCCAGAAACGCGATGTGCAGCGGCACCAGCAGCAGCGGCAGGCCGAACAGCACCGGCATCAAGGACAGGCCGACGATCGGCACATGCACTGCCAGCGTGTAGATCATGGCCTGGCGCAGGTTGGCGAATATGCGCCGGCCCAGCCGGATCGCCTGCACGATCGCCGAGAAGTCGTCTTCCAGCAGCACCAGCGCGGCCGCCTCGCGCGCGACGTCGGTGCCTCGTTGTCCCATGGCGATGCCGATATGGGCCGCCTTGAGCGCCGGCGCATCGTTGACGCCATCGCCGGTCATCGCCACCACTTCGCCGCGCGCCTTGAGCGCCTCGATCAGGGCCAGCTTCTGCTGCGGCCTGACACGGGCGAACACATTCACCGCCGCCGCCTGTTGCGACATGGCCGGCGCATCCATGTGCGCCAGATCGGCGCCAGTCAGTACCTGCGGGCTGTCGATGCCGGCCTGGGTCGCGATCGCCCGCGCGGTGCGCGGATGATCGCCGGTGATCATCACCAGCCGGATCCCGGCGCGCCGGCATTCGGCCACCGCCTGCGGCACCTGCGCGCGCAGCGGATCGGCCAGGCCGACCAGGCCGACGAACACGAAGTCGAAGTCGTGCTGGTTGTCCGGATGGGCGGCGTGTTCATGGTGGCGCGCCTTGGCGACGCCCAGCACACGCAGGCCCCGGTCGGCCATTGCGTCGGCCTGCGCCGCGACCCGGCCGCGCTCGGCCGGCGCCAGGTGGCAGAGGTCCGCGATCGCCTCCGGCGCCCCCTTGGTCGCAACGACATCGGCGGTGCCGGCGCTGCCATGCCAGAGGTGCGACATGGCCATCATCTCGGGCGAGAGTTCGTATTCCTGCGCCAGCGCCCAGTGCGGATGCAGGTGTTCGGTATCGGCCAGATGCGCGCCGGCCAACCGGTGGAAGGCCTGCTCCATCGGATCGTGTGGCGTGATCTCGCTGGCCAGCACCGCGTACTCCAGCAACTCGTGAAACGCCTCCGGCAGGCTCGTCACAACCGGATCGGCCAGCTCCAGCGTCTGCTCGCCGACCTGCAGCGCAGCCACTTCCATCCGGTTGTGCGTCAGGGTGCCGGTCTTGTCGACACACAACACCGTGGTCTGGCCCAGCGTCTCGATTGCGCCGAGCCGGCGCGTCAGCACCTGGTGCGCCGCCATGCGCCGCGCGCCCAGCGCCATGAACACGATCATGATGACAGCGAACTCCTGCGGCAATATTCCCATGGCCAGCGTGATGCCGGCCAGCATCGCTTCCAGCCAACCGCCGCGCAGGCTCCAGAACAACAACGCCAACAGGACGCTCAGCGCCACGCCGACCAGCACCAGGCGCCGGGTCAGCCGGCCGACCTCTTCGCGCAGCGGCGAGTCCTCGACCGCGATGGCGCCCAGTGACTGGCCGATACGACCGAATGCGCTGTGCCGGCCGGTGGCATCGACCCGCACCAGGCCCTGGCCACCGACCACCATGGTGCCGGCGAAGACCGTTTCGCCGACTTGCTTGATGACCGACACCGACTCGCCGGTCAACATCGATTCGTCGCTGGCGAATTCATGCGCCTCCAGCAAGCTGCCGTCGGCGGCAATACGGTCGCCTTCAGACAGGACCAGCAGGTCGCCGCGCACCACCTCGCGCCCGGGAATGCGCCATGGCCGGCCGTCGCGGATCACCTGCGCGCGCGGGCTCGCCAGATTGCGCAAGGCGTCGAGCGCCTTGTCGGTGCGACGCTCCTGCACGATCGTGACCGCCATGATGATGCACACGAAACCGAGCAGCACCAGCGACTCCTGCGGAGCGCCCATCGCCAGGTAGATCACACCAGCGCCGAGCAGCAGCAGGAACATCGGTTCGCGCACCACCTCCCAGACGATGCCGGCCAGCGATCGGCGCTGGCTCAGACCCAGTTCGTTGGCACCGTCGGCCCTCAGACGTGCCGCCGCCTCGGCCTGCGAAAGGCCTGCGGGCGGTTTTGCGGGCGGGGGATTCGGCATCATGTCCATAGGCAAGAGCCTGTGCTGCAGGTGTTCCGCCATCTTCGCATCCTGTGGCCGCGCCTTTGTCCGACAGCAGACGGAGTCTGCGTCCGATGGGAACGCGGACATGCCGCCGGACAATACGGGTGATGCTTGCAGCGAGATGTATCCAGA
>JBFJZP010000067.1:0-9354 GCA_041622095.1 Burkholderiaceae bacterium
CCTGGTCTGGAAGACCGGCCTGCTGGAATCGCTGGGTCATATCTTCAGCGATGCGATGCGCCAGCAAAAGGCCATGGCCGGCGGCCCGGGTGCCTGGATCGCCGAACGCACCGATCTGCTGGTGGAGAAGGCCATTGGTCGGCCGCTGGCGCGTCCGATCTGGAGCGAGATGAAGGAGAACGCCGAACTGGCGTTCGGCGGCGGACGTGGCGGCGACCTGCTGATCACCGCGATGCAGAAACTCGCCGAAACCTGGGGCGAAGACTTCGAGCTGCACCTGGTCGGGCATTCGGCCGGCGCCATCATCCTGGGCCACATGCTCAGTGCCCTGTCTGCACGTGGCCTGGCCGACCGGGTCCGATCGATGCACCTGTTCGCGCCGGCGTGTTCGGTGCAGTTCGCCAACCGGCACTATGCGCCGCAGACGGCGCTGATGCAGCGCCTGTACCTGCGTATCCTGTCCGACCGGGTGGAGCGCAACGACAGTGTTGCGGCGATCTACCGCAAGTCCTTGTTGTACCTGGTGTCCAACGCGCTGGAAATGGACTTGCGCACGCCGATCCTGGGGCTGGAGAACGCCTTCGATCCGGACTACCGGGGTTGGGATGGCACGTCCAGTGCCGGCGAGAGCCTGCGTGTCTGGCAACAGGCGGTCGCCAGCGCCGGGCTGCGCAAGACCGGTCGCCTGACCGTGGTCGACACGGACAAACTGCTGACAGCCTTGCCGGATCGTCGCATCCAGGCGACGCATGGCGGCTTTGACAACGATATTGCGACGATGCGCGAGACTTTGCTGCATATCATCGGATCCGAGCCACGGCGGGTGGTGGATGATTTGCGCGGCTTCTAGCGCCAGGGCGGTACCGGCGACACCGCCGGGCCCCGCGCGATTCGCCAGTTGCTGGCGGCGGCATGGATTGCGCAGCCCGTTTGCCGATCCTGCCCCGCCATGGCGTACCCGATAGACAAGACAGGCCAAGAACAGGACGCGACGACATGGACAAGCAGCTGGATCGACCGATGACGCTGGAGGAGTACGGGCGCCAGGTCGGGCAGGACAAGGCCCGGCGCGCTACGGTGGCGCGCGACCTGTTTCTGCTGTCCATCCTGTTCCTGGTGGCCAGCGGCGCTGCCTACTATTACAGTTTCCCCCTGGTGGCGGCAGCGCTGTTCGTGTTGTTCCTGATCGTGCAGATGGTCGCCTCCGAGACCCGGCTGGAGGTGGCAATGCTCGAGGCGAACCGGTCGCTGGCGCTGCTGGTGCACCAGCAATCGCGCGACATCGCACTATTGCGCCGGGAGTTGCAGCAGGAACAGTATGCGCGCACGCGGTGACGAGCCGCCGAGCGGGAGGTGGTGGTTGTGAGCAAGTCCGATGCGACGACAAGTCCGATCGTGCCGGGTCAGTACCTGGTGTTTGTCGAACGCCTGGTGCAGGAGCAGTACCAGACCCTGACGATTGCGGCCGAGTCCGAGACCCTGGCCCAGGAGGCGGCGCTGGCTCGGTTTTTCGCCGGTACCGTGGCTTACATGCGGTCGGTGCAGGTGGAAGCGCCCAGCGTGCGGGTGCGTCCGCTGCGCGAGAAGCACCTGCGCCGGGCGCAGGGGCAGGCCGACGACGGGGCTGGCATGCCGGTATTGCACACGTCGAAACGCTTCGAAGGGTCGGATGACGAGGCGATTGCACCTTCGAGTGCCTTTGCCGGCACCCATCCGGCGCCGGTGCGGCGGGCGCAGGCCCGGCTGATGTGCCAGAACTTCGACGCCTGCGGACATTCCAATCACAGCGGGCGTGGATCGACGCTGTGGGTGATCCTGGAGCACTGCGCCGCGGCCGATATCGCGTACAACCTGCGTGCCTTGCCCGGTGTCGGGTATTACGTCGAACGTGCCCCGTCGGCCGGCGACGGATTGCCACTGCGCATGTCGGTCGAAACCGGCTACGGCCCCCTGCAGGACTGACGCCGGCGGCGGGCCAGCTGGCCGAGCTTGCGCTGGGTTGAAGCGGCGCTGGGAAGCCGAGTTCGCCGAGGCTGTCGCCTGGCGCAGAACGCTGGGACAACACTGCTACGCGTTCGACGACAGCTGACGTGCGGGCATCAGCCGCTGAGCCAGGCCACGGGCACCAGGAACAAGACGTGCAGGGCCCAGGCGATCAGCAGCCCCAGTGCCGTCAGGCCCAGCGTGATCCACACGCCGATCATCAGCATGCGCCCATGATGGTGCATGCGATTGCGCCAGGTAAAGCGCACGCCGCGCGCCTGGCATGCGTGGCAGATCAACTCCCGGTAGCGATTGCGGTGGCAGTCGGCACGCGACACCAACTGGTAACAGGCCGCGCATGTGGGTGTCATGCAGGTCTTTCCGATCAGCGTCAATTGCCTGCGCTTGCGAACGGTCCGCAACGCGGGTCTGTTGTTTTTCCCTTTTCGAGGCAGTGTATCCGACTGAAAACCCGGACCCTGGTCGCCATTCCTGTCGGGAACGCGGCGCCGGAATGGGAGGTTTGGCCAGGCAGTCGCCTGGCGCGGGTCATCGCCTGCGCGTATCGGCGCGCGGGCGGTTACAGTGCGTCTCCAGGTGCGCGCAATGGGTACGCGCCGGTCTGGACAGCAGGAGATGCGCAAGATGGCCTTGACGGAACATGTGGTGTTGCAACGCGGTGGTGCGGCGGGTTTGATCACGCTGGCGCGGCCCAAGGCGCTCAATGCCTTGTCGCTGGAGATGATACGCACACTGACGGCGCAACTGCTGGCCTGGCGCGACGATCCGGCGGTGCAACTGGTTGCGATCCGCGGCAGCCAGCGTGATCCGGCAGATGCCGAAGGACACCTGCCCTTCGGTGCGTTTTGCGCCGGCGGCGACATCCGCTTCTTCCATCAGGCGGCAAGCCAGGGCAATCCGGCGCTGGAGGACTTCTTCACCGAGGAGTACCGGCTCAACCACCTGATCCACCACTATGCCAAGCCGATCGTCGCATGCATGGACGGCATCGTGATGGGGGGCGGCATGGGTATTGCGCAAGGCGCGCGCCACCGTGTCGTGACCGAGCGCACGAAGATGGCGATGCCCGAGACCGGCATCGGCCTGTTTCCCGATGTCGGGGGCGGATTTTTCCTGAGTCGCTGCGCCGGCCATGTCGGCGAGTACCTGGCCTTGACCGGACGCCTGCTCGACGGCGGGCAGGCGGTCACGGTGGGCTTGGCCGACCATTGGCTGGCGTCCGATCGACTGGCCTCACTGTGGCAGGAACTGGCCCAGGGCCGGATCGATGCGCAGGGGCTGGACGCGGCATTGCGCGACGCGGCATCCGCTGCCGACGCGGCATCGGCCGGCTGGCCGCCCGGGCCGCTGGAGCGTTATTTCGGGAGGGAGTCCGTCGCCGCCATCGCGCAGGCGCTGGAAACCGACGCGCCGCACAACAGCTGGGCGCGCGATACGGCTGCATTGTTGCGCCAGCGTTGTCCGCTGATGTTGCATGTGACGCTCGAACAGATCCGTCGCGCGCGGGCGATGCGGTTGGCCGACGAACTGCGCATGGAGCGCGATCTGGTGCGGCACTGCTTTTTTCCGGTCCACCTGGCGCGCAGCGGTGCCGCCACCGAGGTGGTCGAAGGCGTGCGTGCGCTGGCGGTCGACAAGGACCATCGGCCGCGCTGGAACCCGACGCGGATCGAGGATGTCACAGCGGATATGGTCGCGCCGTTTTTCGTCAGTCCCTGGCCGGCCCATGCCCATCCCCTGCGTGAACTGGACTGATGCACCATAGGCTATGCTGAATCATCAAGCCCGGATCCCGTGGTCGTCTTACCGTCAACTCCCTGGAGACATCATGTCCAAGTCCTCCTTGTTCAGGTTTCTTGCCGCCCTTTGCGTGAGCTTGCTGTTGACCGCCTGCGCCGGCACTGGCAAGACGGAGAGCACCGGTGAATACATCGACGACACCGTCATCACCACGCGGGTCAAGGCGGCCTTGGTGAAGGACCCGATCGTCAGTGCGGTGGATGTCAGCGTCGAGAGTTTCAGGGGTGCGGTGCAACTGCGTGGTTTTGTCAAGACCGCCGCGCAACGTGACCGCGCGGTCAAGATCGCCACCGAGACACCGGGTGTGACACAGGTGTTCAACGCAATCCTGTTGCGCTGACGTCCTGACGTATTGCGCATGATCTTTGCGCGCCGCATGTTCCTCACCATGTTGCTGGGCAACCTGGGTGGGGCCTTGCTGACCTTTGTCTATTTCAATTTCCTCGATCCGGAGGCACATCAGAACACCAGTGTGCCCAGCCTGGACGAGCTGGTTTTTTTCGTCGTGGCGTTCTCGTCATTGCTGCTGACCGGCCGCTGGATCGCCAGGCGCTGGACACAGGCGGTGGTCCGCAGCGCCAAGCCCTTGCCCATGGATGCGGAGCATCAGGTGCTGCGCCGGCGCGCAGTGATGGTGCCGGCGTTTCTCGCCGGCCTGACTTTCAGCGGCTGGGTGCTGGCGGCGCTGATATGGGGCCTGATCTGGCCCTGGTGGGAGGGCAGACTGGCCTGGGACAGTTCCTTGCGCCAGGCGTTCGGCATCATCTTCGTCGCCGGCGCCATGGTGGCCTTGTTCATCTTCCTGGCGTCCGAGCGGCTGTGGCGCGAGCGCCTGCCGCTGCTGTTTCCCGATGGCAGGCTCGCGCAAACCGGGGCTCGACGCCTGCGCGTGCGCAACCGGATGGTGGTGGTGTTCCTGATGATGAGCATCGTGCCGATGCTGGTGTTGTCGGTGGCCACGCTGGTGCGCGTGCGCGGATTGCGTGGCATGGACGCCGCGTCCGCCAGCGCCGCACTGGCCAACCTGATCACGGTGCAGTCGATCCTGGTGGGGATCGGCCTGGTCCTGGCGCTGACGCTGGCCTTGTTTGTCGCCGACAGTGTGTCCCGGCCGCTGCGCAGCTTGCAGGCGGCGATGGTCCAGGTCGAGCAGGGCCAGCTCGACGTGAGCTGCCCGGTGGTGTCGAACGACGAGATCGGCGCGGTGACCGAGGGCTTCAATCGCATGGTGAGTGGCCTGCGCGAACGTGCGACGATTCACGAGGCTTTCGGTCGTTATGTCAGTCCGCAGATCCGTGACGAGATCCTGGCCGGGCGTGCGGAACTGGCCGGCAGCCTGCGCGAGGTGACGGTGTTGTTTGCCGACCTGCGGGGTTTCTCGACCTGGGCCGAAGCCAGTCCGGCGGCCGAGGTGGTGCAAGGCCTGAACGCCTATTTCACAGAGATGGACATCGCGATCCGCGCCCATGGCGGGCTGGTGCTGCAATACATCGGCGACGAGATCGAGGCGGTGTTCGGTGCGCCGCTGGCGGACCCGCACCATGCCGATCACGCGGTTGCGGCGGCGTCCGACATGCAGGCGCGGCTCGATGCCTGGAACCTGGGCCGGCGAGCCGCCGGACTGCGCGAGCTGCACCATGGCATCGGCATCCACTCCGGCACCGTCCTGGCCGGCAACATCGGCAGTGCCGAGAGGATGTCGTATGCGCTGGTCGGTGACGCGGTGAACGTGGCGTCGCGGATCGAATCGCTGAACAAGGCGGTGGGTTCGACGATCCTGGTCAGCGGGGCGACCCGCAGCCTGCTGAGTGATCCGGCTGGCCTGCAAGCCCTGCAAGCGACCCGGGTCAAGGGGCGCTCGGCGGAGGTCGAGGTCTATCGGCTGGCCTGAGCCAGGACGGCCGGCGTCTTCAAGCAGATGCCGCAGCTGGCCGCCGGCCGTTGGCCGCCGCGAGGGTCAGTTCACAACGCGCGCCATCGGGTCGTTGTCGTTGCGCCGCTCGGTCGGGCCGGAGCGGCTCTTGCCGTCGGCCTTGTCCGGCACCTCGTGCGCCTGCACGTCGACCACCTCCGGGTCGGGCCGGCCGGGTGCACCCGGGCCGCGCGGTCCGGGCCATCCGCCCGGCGAGAACCGTGCCGACGACTGGCGGAACTGGGTGAAGACCTTGATCGGGTCCGGCTTGCGTCCGGTGACCAGCGACCAGACGCTCACGCCCAGCATGACGACGATAGCGGCCAGCAGCAGGCTGACCAGGAACACGCCGGCGGCCAGCACCAGCAGCAGCTTGACGGCGCCGCGCACGACGCCCTGGATGAAATCTGTCAATCCGTTCATGGAGATTCGAGCCCGCAAGGGCATGAGAAGTTTCGCAAGCACAGGCCAATCGGCGGTTTACGGGACGTACTTGCGCATAGGGGATGCCCGTACCCTGCATCTGCGGACATTGTCCCTGTTTGCAAGCGGCGTGTCTGCACCCGGCAAGCCGGCGGAGAAAGCGGGGGCCTCGGCCGCACCGGATGGTGTGGATCTGTAACGGTCGCCCGGCGCCGGATTATGCTGCAATAGAGGGGCTGATTCGTGCATCGACACCATCTGTCCCGCCTTGCCTGATCGTTGTCCATCCGGGTTCCCCATGAAAATCTTTTATCGATATTTCTTTCGCGGCCTGATCACCTTCCTGCCCTTGGCGCTGACGGTGTATCTGCTGTATCTGTTTGTTTCCGGTGCCGAGTCGGCCGCGGTATGGCTGATACGACCGCTGATCGGCGATTTCTACCTGCCGGGCATCGGCATCGTGGTCAGCGTTGGCGTGATCCTGGCCCTGGGTTTCCTGGTCTCGCAGCCGATCACGTCGCGCATGTTGTCCTGGGTCGAGTTGCCGTTCACCCGTTTGCCGGTGGTCAAGAGCATCTACTCGTCGCTGAAGAACTTCGCCGACTATTTCTCGCCACACGAGAAAGGGGCGCAGCAAGTCGTCCTGCTGCGCATGCCGGACCGGGAACTGGCGATCGTCGGGCTGGTCACGCGCCAGGACATGCGTGGCCTTCCGGCCGGCCTGGCGAGCGATGACCGTGTTGCGGTCTACCTGCCGATGGGCTACATGATCGGCGGCTACACCGTGTTTGTTCCGCGCAACTGGACCGAACCGCTGGACATGACGGTGGAGGAGGCGATGCGTTCCTCGTTGATCGCCTGGATGGCATCGAGCCGCACGCCGATCTGAACCTCGGCAGGTCGCGGCGGCAAGGGGGGCGATGCGCGTTGGTGGCCGGGATCCATCGGGGCCGGCGCGCAGCAGGTTACAGTGGGGTGGCACGGGGTTGGCGCATGGGGCGCAACCTTCACTGCCACCACGAGGAGTCTCGATGTTTCCTGAATACCGCGACCGGATTACCCAACTCAAGACCACCGACCACCATTTCATGCGTCTTTTCGAGCAGCACAATGCGCTGGACCAGAAGGTGAAGAACATGGAGGCGAGCATCACGCCCGCCTCCCACGAGGAAATCGAGACATTGAAAAAGGAAAAGTTGCTGCTCAAGGATCAGCTGTACGCGATCCTGAAGAGCGCCGACTGAGCGCCGACTGAGCGCCGGCCCGGGCCGCTGGATCTGCGGCACGCGACTGCGACCGCGCGCGGACCACCGACCGTTTTCTTCGTTTGCGGCATTGTGACCGCAGCAGGTGCTTGTATGACCGGATTTACCCTGTGCCGAAATTGCCCAGGACTTGGTAGATTCGGGTAATTCGAATTACCTGAGGAGACCCGATGAGCAGCATTTCGCCCGACCTGCTGGCGCTTGAGCGCCTGTACTACTGGGAGCAGGCTGCGCCCACCCGCGTGGCCCTGACCCAACCCATGGGCGATGGTGTGACCCGCGACTTCACCTGGGCCGAGGTGGCCGGGCAGGTGCGTTCCATGGCCGCGGCACTGCAGTCCCAGGGCTGGGAGCCCGGCTCCAAGATCGCGATCCTGTCCAAGAACTGTGCCTGGTGGATGATGACCGACCTGGCGATCTGGATGGCGGGCCATGTCTCGGTCCCCTTGTATCCCACGCTGGCCCATGAAACCGTTCGCCAGATCCTGACACACAGCGAAGCCAAGGCCTGCTTCGTCGGCAAGCTCGACGGCTGGGAAGGCATGAAGCCGGGTGTGCCGGACGGTTTGCCGTGTTTCAGTTATCCGTTGTCGCCCCCCGACGCGATCAAGTCCTATCCTGGCTGGGACGACATGTGCAAGGCGCACAAGCCGCTGCAGGGCAAGCCGACGCGGGCGGCAGACGAACTCGCCACGCTGATCTACACCTCGGGCACGACCGGCATGCCCAAGGGGGTGATGCACAACTTCGGCAATTTTGCCTGGGCGCTGGACGCCGGTATCAAGCGCTTGCCGATGGGGCCGGACGACCGCATGTTGTCCTATCTGCCGCTGGCCCATGTGGTCGAGCGGGTGCTGGTCGAGCATGGCTGGCTGCGCACCGGCATGCGGGTGTTTTTTGCCGAGTCGCTCGAAACCTTCGCGGCTGACCTGCAGCGTGCCCGTCCGACGATCTTCTTCTCGGTGCCCCGCCTGTGGGTGAAGTTCCAGCAAGGTGTGCACCACAAGATGCCGCCGGCCAAACTCAACCGGCTGCTGGGTATTCCGATCCTCGGCGGCATTGTGCGGCGCAAGGTGATGAAGGCGCTGGGACTGGACCAGTGCCGCATCGCCGCAGGCGGCGCGGCGCCGATGCCGGTGGCCTTGCTGCAGTGGTACAGCAAGCTGGGCCTGCACATCAACGAGGGTTACGGCATGACCGAGAACCTGGCGGTCTCGCATATCACCGAGCCGGGCAAGAACCAGCAGGGCACGGTCGGCCCGGCCTACGACGGCGTGGAGCATCGCATCGCTCCGGAAACCGGCGAGATCCAGATGCGCAGCCCGGCGCTGATGCTGGGTTACTACAAGGCGCCGGAGCAGACCCGCGACGCGATGACGGACGACGGCTGGCTGCGCACCGGCGACAAGGGCCGGATCGACGAGCAAGGCCTGCTGCACATCACCGGGCGGGTCAAGGACTTGTTCAAGACCGGCAAGGGCAAGTATGTCGCACCGGCGCCGATCGAAGAGCAGTTGATGATGCATGAGTCGATCGAGGCCTGCGTGGTCACCGGGGCCAACCTGGGCCAGCCGCTGGGCTTGCTGATGCTCGGCGCCGAATACATGACGCGCGCCAAGGACCCGGCCGTGCGCGCCGAACTCGAGGCCTCGTTGACGGCACACCTCAAGACCGTCAACGCCAAGCTCGACCCGCACGAGAAGCTGCAATGCCTGGTCGTCATGACCACCGCCTGGACGGTCGACAACGACCTGATCACCCCGACGTTCAAGGTCAAGCGCAACCGCATCGAGGACCTGTACGCGCGGCACTACGAGGCGTGGGAAGCGTCGGGCAGGAAGGTGATCTGGATGGAGGGGTGAACACCCCCGCCGCGCTGCGCGCGTCCCCCCTCAAGGGGGCGGCATCCGCGGCCCGGCAGAGCCGGTTCCGAGATCCCTCTGGATTGAG
>JBFJZP010000068.1:0-9223 GCA_041622095.1 Burkholderiaceae bacterium
ACTGCCATCGCAATGGCCCGGGCCCGGTCCGGCTGTGGCTGCACGCCGGCATGTCCGGCCAGTGCCGGCATGATCTGGTCGATGATGGATTGCGGGTCTTCTGCGCGCGGGTTGTCGCTGGTGACCACCACCCGGTCGGCCGCGGCCGCCGCGGCGCCCATCAGCGGCCGCTTGCCGGGATCGCGGTTGCCGCCGCAGCCGAACACGCACCACAGGCGGCCACCGCGACCCTGCGCCAACGGGCGCAGCGCCTGCAGCGCCTGGTCCAGGGCGTCCGGTGTATGCGCATAGTCCACCGCGACCAGCGGCATGCCGTCCAGGCGTACCCGTTGCATGCGCCCGGGCACCGGGTGCAGGCTGGCGCAGGCGGCCACCGCCTGTGCCAGCGGAACACCCAGCGTGCGCATCGCAGCGATCACCCCGAGCAGGTTGGAGACGTTGTACTGGCCGATCAGCCTGGTCTGCAGCCGATGCGACTGCGTGCCCTCGACCACCTGGAATACCAGGCCGTCGTTGGCGATCGTGATCGCCTGCGCCTGCAGCCGCGCCGGCGCCGTGCACGAGACGCTCCAGACGTCGAGGCCGCGCTCGTCGAGCTGCGGCAGCAGTTCGCGCCCCTTGTCGTCATCGATGTTGATCACCGCGGCCTTCAGCCCTGGCCATGCGAACAGGCGGGCCTTGGCGCGCCAATACGCGTCCATGGTTCCGTGGTAGTCGAGGTGGTCCTGGGTGAAGTTGGTGAAGATCGCGGTGTGGATCCGGGTGCCGTCCAGCCGGTGTTCGTCGATGCCGATCGACGAGGCTTCCAGTGCGCAGGCGCGGATGCCGGCGTCGACGAACTGGCGCAGGCTGGCCTGCAGCAGCACCGGGTCGGGTGTGGTCAAGCCGGTGGCGATGATGCCGGCCTGTGGTTCGGTATCGAGCGCAGCGGTGGCCGGTGGGCGGCCGACACCCAGGGTTCCGATCACTGCGCACGGAATCGCCTGCGCGAGCAAGGGGCTGGACAAGGCCTGTGCCAGCCACCAGGCGGTCGAGGTCTTGCCGTTGGTGCCGGTGACGGCCAGCACCTGCAGTTCATGCGAGGGCATGCGGTAATAGGCGCTGGCGATCAATGCGCTGGCCGGCTTGAGCCCGCGGTAACTGGCAACACCCTCGTTGGGCAGGGCATGGGGCTCGAGACCTTCGCGTTCGACCAGGCAGGCGCTGGCACCCTGCGCCCGGGCCGCCGGTACATGCACCCGGGCATCGTGGGCCGCGCCCGGCCAGGCGATGAATCCGTCGCCAGCGCCGACCAGTCGGCTGTCGGTGCGCAGCTGGCCGCGCACATGCTGGTGCAGCCAGGCGGCGGCGAGATCGGGCGTCTGCAGTTCCAGCATCACAGGCTTTCCTCGACTGCGGTGACGATCTGCGGCTTGACCGCCATGTCGGGCGTGACACCCATCAGGCGCAGTGCCTGCTGCACGGTTTCACTGAACACCGGCGCGGCGACTTCGCCGCCGTAATACTTGCCGTTGCTCGGTTCGTCGATCATCACCGCCACGACGATGCGCGGCTTGTCGATCGGCGCCATGCCGGTGAACCAGGAGCGGTACTTGTTGGTGGCGTAGCCCTTGCCGACCTGCTTGTGGGCCGTGCCGGACTTGCCGCCGACCGAGTAACCGATGGTCTGCGCGCGCTGGCCGGTGCCGCCCGGGCCGGCCGCCATCTGCAGCATCTTGCGGACGGCCGCGGCGTTCTGCGCGGAAAACACCGGAATCCCGACGGCCGGCTCCGGGCTCTTGATGATGGTGGCCGGGATCAGCGCACCGTCGTGCGCAAACGCGGTATACGAGTGCGCCATCTGGAACAGCGATGCGGACAGGCCGTAGCCATAGGACATCGTGGCCTGCTCGACCGGTTTCCAGGTCTTCCAGGGTCGAAGCCGGCCGGTCACCGCGCCGGGGAACTGCAATTGCGGCTTCTGGCCGTAGCCGAGCGCGGTCAGCGTGTTCCACATCTCGTGCGGGCTCATCTTCTGCGCGATCTTGATCGCACCGACGTTGCTCGACTTCTGGATCACGCCTTCGACCGTCAGCGTGCCGTAGTCGTGGGTGTCGCGGATCGTGAATCCGCCCATCGTCAGGCGGCCCGGTCCGGTCTCGATCAGGGTCTGCGGCTTGATCCGTCCCGCTTCCAGCGCCATCGCCGCGGTGATCGGTTTCATCGTCGAGCCGGGCTCGAACACGTCGGTCAGGGCGCGGTTGCGCAGTTGCTCGCCGGTCAGGCCGCGCCGGTTGTCCGGCGAGTAACTCGGATAGTTGGCCATCGCCAGAATCTCGCCGGTGATTGCGTCGAGCACGACGACGCTGCCGGCCTTGGCCTTGTGCGTGGTGACGGCGTCGCGCAGCTTCTGGTAGGCGAAGAACTGGATCTTGCTGTCGATGCTCAGCTGGATGTCGCGGCCGTCGACCGGTGGCACCTGCTCGCCCACACCTTCGACCACCCGGCCCAGCCGGTCCTTGATGACGCGGCGCGAACCCGCGCGCCCGGCGAGCTGCTCGTCGAACGCCAGCTCGATGCCTTCCTGGCCCTTGTCCTCGACATTGGTGAACCCGACCACATGCGCGGTCGCTTCGCCTTCCGGGTGCTCGCGGCGGTATTCCTTGCGCTGGTAGATGCCCTTGAGGCCCAGTGCCTGGATCTGCTTGCCGACCGATTCGTCGACCTGGCGCTTGAGCCAGACAAAGGTCTTGTCCTCGTCCTCGAGCTTGCGCTGCAGGCTGGCCAGCGGCATGTCGAGCAGCTTGGCCAGTTGCTTGAGCGCGGCCGGGTCGTCGCGCGGCACGTCCTCCGGTATAGCCCAGATGCTGGGCGCCGGCACACTGGAGGCCAGGATCAGGCCGTTGCGGTCGATGATGCGGCCGCGGTTGGCCGGCAAGGCCAGCGTGCGCGCGAAACGCACCTCGCCCTGGCGCTGGTAGAAGTCATTGGCCAGCACCTGGATATGCACCGCCCGCGCCGCCAGTGCGGCGAAACCCACCGCGACGACGGCCACCACCAGCTTGCTGCGCCAGACCGGCGTGCGGCTGGCCAGCAAGGGGCTGGAGGTGTAGGGGATGCTCTTGCGACTCATGCGCAGACCCTGGCCTGTCGTGCGCCGGCCGGGCCGGTGGCGGCGCCGATCATGGCAACCTCCCGGATGTGGCGCGTGCCGTGCCATCGGCGCCGGCGGGTGTGGTGCTGGCGTCGGAATAGGCGACGTAGTGGGTGATGGCCGGTGTAGCCGGGCGCATCTGCAGTTTCTCGCGCGCCAGTTTCTCGACCCGCTGCGGCGTGGCCTGGGCGCGGCGCTCGACCTGCAGGCGGTCGCGCTCGGTCTCGAGGCGACGCCCTTCGGCGTTCGCCCGCTCCATCTCGGTGAACAGGCGACGCGACTCGTACTGGACGTTGACCAGGTACAACGCGCTGGCCATCACGGCCAGCAGCAGGACCAGGTTGAGCCGGGTCATGCGTCCGTCCTTTGGGCGATCCGCATCACCGCGCTACGTGCCCGCGCATTGGCCGTCACCTCGCCGGCCGAAGGCTTGATCCGCCCGAGCGCACGCAGGCGCAGCGGTTGGGGCTGCGCGAACGGAACGCGGCGATCAACCTGTTCGCGCGCATGGCTGGCGATGAACTGTTTGACGATACGATCTTCGAGTGAGTGAAAGCTGATCACGACCAGCATGCCTTGGGGTTGCAATACGTCGATGCTGGCGGCTAGCGCTGTCTGCAAGGCTTCAAGCTCGGCGTTGATGAAAATCCGAAAAGCCTGAAATGTGCGCGTTGCAGGGTTCTGGCCCTGCTCGCGGGTTTTGACCGTGTCAGCCACGAGCTGGGCCAGCTCGGTGGTGGATGAAATTGCGCCCCGTTCCTGTCGGCGAGCAACAATCGCCTTTGCAATGGCGCCAGCAAACCGTTCCTCACCATAGTCACGAATCACCTCCGCAATCTGATTGACTGGCGCATCGGAAAGCCATTGCGCAACGCTCTGGCCACGTGTCGTGTCCATGCGCATGTCCAGCGGCCCGTCGAAACGGAAACTGAAGCCGCGCGTGGGGTCGTCGATCTGCGGCGAACTCACGCCCAGATCCATCAGGATGCCGGCAACCGATGCCGGGCCGAGCTCGGCCAACTCGTCGAAACCCTGGTGCCGGATCGAGAAGCGTGAATCCTGGATCTGCTCTGCGCTGGCCACGGCCTGCGGGTCCTTGTCGAATCCGATCAGCCGGTCCTGCGGCCGCAACCGCGACAGGATCAGCCGGCTGTGTCCGCCGCGGCCGAAGGTCGCGTCGACGAAGGTCTGGGCCTGCGCAGGCTGCGGCTGGCCGAGCAATGCGTCGACCGCTTCGTGCAACAAAACGGTGGTGTGGATCAACCCGGTGTTCACTGTCGGCTTTCAAAAGGAAAAGTCCTTGAACACATCGGGCATCTCGCCCTGGATGGCCTTGGCTTCCTTGTCTTCATAGGTCGCCTTGTCCCAGAGCTCGAGGTGGGTGCCCATGCCGAGCAACATGGTTTCGCGGGTGATGCCGGCCGCCTGGCGCAATTCCGGGGACACCAGCACCCGACCGGTGCCATCCATGTCCACGTCCATCGCATTGCCCAGAAAGATGCGTTTCCACCATTGTGCAGACATCGGCAATGCGGCGACCCGATCGCGGAATTTCTCCCACTCGGCGCGCGGGAAAACCAGCAGGCAACCGTCCGGATGCCGGGTGATCGTCAACTGGCCCCCGTCAGCGCCACCCAGGGCGTCGCGATGGCGCGTCGGGACCGACAAGCGGCCCTTGGCATCCAGATTTAGCGACGAAGCCCCTTGAAACACGACGTTTGCCCCCCGGCTGTGAAAATCTGCGCAAAACGGGTTTGATACGGCACCAAACCCCACTTAATTGCACTTTTTTGCACTGTAGCAGCATTTGCAGGGGATGCAACAGCCGTCGCGTGAAATTTTTCCAATGAAATCAACGACTTAGGCGGTGATTTGCAGCCAAAACGACTACAAAATCCCTTCTAAAAGAACGACTTACGGCAATGAATGAAAGTAACGCTTGAGACTGGTGCGGCGCCAGCCCTGCCGCGTACTTACAGGATGTAACGCGAGAGATCCTCGTCCTGGCTGAGTTCCGCCAGTCGTTCGTTGACGTAGGCCGCATCGATGACGATGGTTTGTCCGCCCAGTGTACTGGCTTCGAAACTGACCTGCTCGAGCAGCCGTTCCATCACCGTCGAGAGTCGCCGCGCACCGATGTTCTCCGTGCGTTCGTTGACATCGTAGGCGATCTGCGCCAGCCGTGTCACGCCGGCGGGCGCATAGTCGATGGTGACGTTCTCGGTGGCCAGCAAGGCCTGGTACTGCTTGACCAGCGAGGCGTGGGTCTGGGTCAGGATGGACTCGAAGTCCTGCACCGACAGCGACTGCAGTTCGACCCGGATCGGGAAGCGGCCCTGCAGCTCCGGGATCAGGTCGCTGGGCTTGCTCAGGTGAAACGCGCCCGAGGCGATGAACAGGATGTGATCGGTCTTGATCATGCCGTACTTGGTCGACACCGTCGTGCCCTCGACCAGCGGCAGCAGGTCGCGCTGCACTCCCTGGCGCGACACCTCGCCGGCATTGCTGCCTTCCGAGCGCGAGGTCACCTTGTCGATCTCGTCGATGAACACGATGCCGTTTTGCTCCGCTG
Source organism: Burkholderiaceae bacterium (assembly GCA_041622095.1). GTDB lineage: Bacteria > Pseudomonadota > Gammaproteobacteria > Burkholderiales > Burkholderiaceae_C > CAISIP01. The sequence goes on from JBFJZP010000068.1 coordinate 5,706, forward strand.
CCAGCAAGGCCTGGGTCTTGATGTCGTCTTCGTTGACCAGCTTGGCGGCTTCCTCGTCCTGCACCTGCTTGAGCGCCTCGGCGATCGGCAGCTTGCGGGTCTGGCGCTTCTGCTGGCCCATCTGGCCGAACAGGCCGCGCAACTGCTCGGTCATCTCCTCCATGCCGGCCGGGCCCATGATCTCGAGTTGCGGGCCGGACTGGCTCAGGTCGATCTCGATTTCGCGCGAGTCGAGCTGGCCTTCGCGCAGCTTCTTGCGAAACGCCTGGCGCGCCGCGCTCTCGGGCTGGTCGGCGCTGCGCTTGCCACCTTCCTCGCCGCGTGGCGGCGGGATCAGGATGTCCAGTATGCGCTCCTCGGCCGCGTCGAGCGCGCGCTCGCGCACCGTCGCCTTGGCCGATTCGCGGGTCTGCTTGACCGCCACGTCGGCCAGGTCGCGGATGATCGCATCGACATCCTTGCCGACATAACCGACCTCGGTGAACTTGCTCGCTTCGACCTTGATGAAGGGGGCATCGGCAAGCCGGGCCAGGCGCCGTGCGATCTCGGTCTTGCCCACGCCGGTAGGGCCGATCATCAGGATGTTCTTGGGCGTGATCTCGGCGCGCAGGCTGCCCTGCACCTGCTGGCGGCGCCAGCGATTGCGCAACGCGATCGCGACCGCGCGTTTGGCCTGGTTCTGGCCGACGATGTGTTTGTCGAGTTCTTCGACGATCTGCTGGGGGGTCAGGGAGGACGTGTTCATGGGGTGACGCTGCTCGCGTTCCTGCGTTGTCATGCGGTGATCGGCACCTGCGCCGGCGGCCCGCGGGCCTGGCGGCGCAGCAGGGCCGTCAGGGCAGGGTTTCGATGGTGTGGTGCATGTTGGTGTAGATACACAATTCGCCGGCGATTTCCAGCGACCTGCGCACGATGTCTGCGGCCGGCAGTTCGGTGTGCCCGAGCAGTGCGGTCGCCGCGGCCTGTGCATACGAGCCACCGGAGCCGATCGTCACGATGCCGTTTTCCGGCTCGAGCACGTCGCCGTTGCCGGTGATGATCAGCGACGCATCCTTGTCGGCCACGGCCAGCATCGCCTCGAGGCGGCGCAACACCCGGTCGGTGCGCCAGTCGCGCGTGAGTTCGATCGCCGCACGCACCAGGTGTCCCTGGTGCTTCTCGAGCTTGGCCTCGAACCGCTCGAACAGCGTGAAGGCGTCGGCGGTGGCGCCGGCGAAGCCGGCCAGCACCTTGCCGTGGTAGAGCTTGCGCACCTTGCGCGCGGTGCCCTTGATGACGACGTTGCCCAGGGTGACCTGGCCGTCACCACCGATCGCGACGTCGTAGCCGTCGGCGGTCTTGCGCCGCACGCTGATGATGGTGGTTCCGTGAAATTGTTCCATGATTACCTGTTGTCAGGGCCGACGGGGCCCGCTGCCGGAAGATGCCGTGCGGCAACTCAATGGGCGCGCATCACGACCCTGGCGTGTTCGTGGATGCCGACCACGCCGAAGAATGCGGCCACGAGACGGTGCAGATCGAGGAACTGCACCTGGCAACCTTCATTCTGCAGGTTGGCCGCCCAGTTCAATATGCTGCCGGCTGCCGAAAAATCAACCCGTACCAGATTGGCACAGGAGACAACCAGGCGTCGCGCGCGTTTGCGGTCGGTTTCCAAGCGGGAAAGTGCCTCCGAGGCGTCACCCACCACCTCGCCCGACAGTTCGGACACCGCCGCCTGTATCGATTCGATGCCCATGTGCAAGGTCGGCGCCTGCTGGAAGTCCGCTACGCTGCCCCCGGCCGGCCCGGGCAACGCGTTGCGATCGGTATCCGGCGCCGCGTCGGCGCCGTCGGCAGACGCGGCGGCGGCGACTGCAGTGAACTTGCAGCGCACGTCCTGCCAGGTCGGTGGCGACACCTCGAAGGTGACGCAGTAGTCCAGCGCCACCAGTTCGAATTCGTCGCGCATGCCCATCATGCGCAAGGCGTCCAGGCGCAGCTTCCAGGCACTCTGGCCGCTGCTGCGGTCGCCCGACGGCGCGCAGCGCCGCAATACCGTCTCCAGCGTCGTGACGCCCGAGAAGTGCAGATCCACCGGTGTGCGGCACCACTCGGCGAACAACGTGGCCATGGGTTCGACCGCATCCGCCTGGATCTGCGTCAGCGGTGTCCAGTCGACGAACCAGGGCGCCGCCGCATTGGCAACGGCCAGCCGCAGATCGTCGACCGAAGCCCAGCTGAATCGGGCCGGGCTGCGCCACAGGGGCTCTGGCGCCAGCCGTGACGGCAAGGTCCGCACCAACGCACTGGCGTTGTGCATGTCTAGATTGGCCGGGATCGAGAACCAGGCGGGCGCCGAGCGGCTGAAGCGTTCGGCGAATTCGATCGCCGCGATGTCGAAATGGTTCTGGCGCCCGGTGGCGCGGTACAGGTCGAGCAGCGCCAGCGCCCAGCGCAAGGCCCGGTCGGGTCTGGTGTCCGCGTTCGACAAGGCTGTCTGCAGGCTGGTTTCGGCACCGCCTTCGTCGCCATTGGCAAAACGGATCGCCGCCTCTTCCAGGTCGGGGTCGGACATGCCTTCGACCCATTCGACCGGTACCGGCCGCGAATGCATGAAGCCACGCCCTGGCGCCGGGGACGGTACGGCTGCGCCAGCGCCTGCGGCCGGCAACTCGCTCGGGTCGGTGCTAGGCCCGAAACCGGAATGGTCCTGGGTTGGCGGGAAATCGGAGGCTTCGGCCTCCGGCATCGCGGGTTCCTGGCGCATCGGGCTCAGGCGGGTCGGGGCGTAGGACCGGTCGGATTCGGCCTGCGGATCGACCGTCTCCGCCTGCTGGGGCGCGGCCGGCACCACGGTCGCGGTGACGGGTTGGGGTGCGCCGCTGCTCTTGCCCTGCCACCACTGGTTGGACATCTGGGCTTCGATCTCGTCGATCTTCTTGATCGTCATCGCCCGTCCGTCCGGATTCGCCGGCAGGCTGCTCTGGAAGTAGGACGGTCGGCCTGCGAGGTCGAGATTGGAGGCGGGGTCGCGGCTGCGCAACTTGCGCAACTGGTCGAACTCGCGTTTGCGCACGAAATCGTTCTGCCGCTTGCGCTCGATCATTTCCTTGAGCGCCTGCTTGCTGTAGCCGGCCTCGGGTTCCGGATCCTGCTTGTCGAGGTCGGTCCAGTTCGTCGTCGGGTTGCGGACGAATTTGGCAACCTTGGACAGGAGGCTGGAGTGGTTGTCTTTCGCTGACATTGTCGGGTCGTTGTGTGCGAAAGATTCTACCCGCGAGCCTTCAGCTGCCCTGCAGTGGCTCAGTCACCAAACATCTTCTGCTTGAGTTCGCGGCGTTGCTGCGCCTCGAGCGACAAGGTGGCCGTGGGGCGGGCCAGCAGGCGGCCGACGCCGATGGGTTCGCCGGTCTCGTCGCAGTAGCCGTAGTCGCCGGCATCGATGCGGGCGATCGACTGTTCGATCTTCTTGAGCAGCTTGCGCTCGCGATCACGGGTACGCAATTCGAGCGCGTGTTCCTCTTCGATCGTCGCAC
>JBFJZP010000069.1:0-9214 GCA_041622095.1 Burkholderiaceae bacterium
CCATCTGCTGTCGGTCAGCCTGAACCAGCGCGTTCGCCTCAAGGTCTTTGCGCCGGACGACGACTTCCCGGTGGTCGATTCGGTCAATGGCATCTGGAATTCCGCCAACTGGTTCGAGCGCGAGGCGTTCGACCTTTACGGCATCGTGTTCGAGGGTCATGCCGACCTGCGCCGCATCCTGACCGACTATGGCTTCATCGGCCATCCGTTTCGCAAGGACTTCCCGCTTTCCGGGCATGTGGAGATGCGTTACGACGCAGAGCAGGCGCGTGTCATCTACCAGCCCGTCACGATCGAGCCACGCGAAATCACGCCGCGCATCATTCGTGAAGACAACTACGGCAACCTGCACTAGGCAGCGTCGGATATGGCAGAGATCAAGAACTACACATTGAACTTCGGGCCGCAGCATCCTGCTGCGCACGGGGTGTTGCGCCTGGTGCTGGAACTCGACGGCGAGGTGATCCAGCGCGCAGATCCGCACATCGGGCTGCTGCACCGGGCAACCGAGAAGCTGGCCGAGAGCAAGACCTACATCCAGTCGCTGCCGTACATGGACCGTCTCGACTATGTGTCGATGATGTGCAACGAGCATGCCTACTGCCTGGCGATCGAGAAGCTGCTGGGTATCGAGGTGCCGATCCGGGCCCAGTACATCCGCGTCATGTTCGCCGAGATCACGCGTCTGCTCAACCACCTGATGTGGCTGGGCTCGCATGGCAACGACTGCGGCAGCTCGACCATCCTGATCTATACCTTCCGCGAGCGCGAAGACTTGTTCGACATGTACGAGGCCGCCAGCGGCGCGCGCATGCATGCGGCCTATTTCCGTCCGGGCGGTGTCTATCGCGACCTGCCGGACACGATGGCACAGTACCAGGCCAGCAAGGTGCGCAACGCCAAGGGTGTCGCGCAGCTCAACAGCAACCGCCAGGGCTCGCTGCTCGATTTCATCGACGACTTCACGCAGCGTTTCCCGGCCTGCATGGACGAGTACCACACGCTGCTGACCGAAAACCGGATCTGGAAGCAGCGGACCGTCGGCATCGGCGTCGTCACGCCCGAGCGCGCACTCAACATGGGCTTCACCGGCCCGATGCTGCGGGGCTCCGGCATCGAATGGGATCTGCGCAAGAAGCAGCCCTACGACGTGTATGACCGGATGGAGTTCGACATTCCGGTGGGCCGCACCGGCGATGTCTACGACCGCTACCTGGTGCGCATGGAAGAGATGAAGCAGTCCAACCGCATCATCCAGCAATGCGTCACATGGCTGCGCGCCAATCCCGGTCCGGTGATCACCGACAACCACAAGATCGCGCCGCCGAGCCGCGAATCGATGAAGTCCAGCATGGAGGAGTTGATCCACCATTTCAAGCTGTTCACCGAAGGTTTCCAGGTGCCCGAAGGCGAGGCCTATGCCGCGGTCGAGCATCCGAAAGGCGAGTTCGGCATCTATATCGTCAGTGACGGCGCGAACAAGCCGTACCGGCTGAAGATTCGCCCGCCCGGGTTTGCCCACCTGGCCGCAATGGACGAGATGTCGCGCGGCCACATGATTGCCGACGCGGTCGCGATCATCGGCACCATGGACATCGTGTTTGGGGAGATTGATCGATGATCTCGGAAGCCGCAAAGGCGCGCTTTGCAAAGGAAGTTGCGAAATATCCGGCCGACCAGAATCAGTCGGCGGTGATGGCCTGCCTGGCCATCGTCCAGCAGGAGCTCGGTCATGTGAGTGTCGAAAGCGAGAAGGAAATCGCCGACTACCTCGGCATGCCGCCGATCGCCGTGCATGAAGTGACGACCTTCTACAACATGTACAACCAGCGCAAGCTGGGCAAGTTCAAGCTCAATGTCTGCACCAACCTGCCGTGCCAGTTGCGCGACGGCACCAAGGCCTTGCAGCACCTGGAGCAGAAACTGGGCATCACGATGGGCGAGACCACCGAGGACGGCATGTTCACGCTGCAGCAAAGCGAATGCCTGGGCGCCTGCGCCGATTCGCCGGTGATGCTGGTCAACGACCGCACGATGTGCAGCTTCATGAGCAACGACAAGCTCGACCAGCTGATCGACGGCCTGCGGGCGACGGAGGCCAAATGAGCGCTGTAGACAAGGTGCTGGGCCAGTTCCAGTCCAGCGGTGCCGAGACCTGTTTCCATGGTCGGCATATCGAACCCCAGATCTACGCCGGTCTCGATGGTGCCAACTGGCGCCTGGCGGACTACCAGGCGCGTGGTGGATACCAGGCGCTGCGCAAGATCCTGGGCCAGGATGGCGGTGAGGGCATGACGCCCGACCAGGTGGTGGCTACCGTCAAGGAATCGGCACTGCGCGGCCGTGGTGGTGCAGGTTTCCCGACCGGCCTGAAGTGGAGCTTCATGCCGCGCCAGTTCCCGGGCCAGAAGTACCTGGTCTGCAACTCGGACGAGGGCGAGCCCGGTACCTGCAAGGACCGCGACATCCTGCAATACAACCCGCACATCGTCATCGAAGGCATGGCGATCGCCGCTTATGCGATGGGTATCTCGGTGGGGTACAACTACATCCACGGCGAGATCTTCCAGAGTTACGACCGCTTTGAGGAAGCACTCGAAGAAGCACGTGCCGCCGGCCTGCTCGGCGACAAGATCCTGGGCAGCGGCTTCAACTTCCAGCTGCATGCCGCGCACGGATTCGGCGCCTACATCTGCGGCGAGGAAACCGCCTTGCTCGAGTCGCTCGAAGGCAAGAAGGGCCAGCCGCGTTTCAAGCCGCCGTTTCCGGCCAGCTTCGGCCTGTACGGCAAGCCGACCACGATCAACAACACCGAGACCTTTGCGGCGGTGCCCTGGATCATCCGCAACGGCGGCGCAGCCTACCTGGCCTGCGGCAAGCCGAACAACGGTGGAACCAAGATCTACTCCGTCAGTGGCGACGTCGAGCGTCCCGGCAACTACGAGATCCCGATGGGAACACCGTTTGCCACGCTGCTCGAGCTCGCCGGTGGTGTGCGCGGCGGGCGCAAGCTCAAGGCGGTGATTCCCGGCGGCTCCTCGTCGCCGGTGTTGCCGGCCGAGATCATGATGCAGTGCACGATGGACTACGACTCCATCGCCAAGGCCGGCTCGATGCTCGGCTCCGGCGCGCTGATCGTCATGGACGAGACCCGCTGCATGGTCAAGTCCCTGCAGCGCCTGAGTTATTTCTACATGCACGAATCCTGCGGCCAGTGCACGCCGTGCCGCGAAGGCACCGGCTGGTTGTCGCGCATGGTGGACCGGGTCGAGACCGGCCACGGGCGCGCCAGCGACATGGATCTGCTCGACTCGGTGGCGGACAACATCCAGGGCCGCACGATCTGTGCACTCGGCGATGCAGCGGCGATGCCGGTGCGCGCCATGATCAAGCATTTCCGGCATGAGTTCGAGCACCACGTAGAGCACAAGACCTGCATGGTCCCCGCATATGTGTGATGTCCCGATGCTCGGCGATATGCGTACTTCGCTACCCCCAGGCGGGGCTGGTCATCCTTCGGGCAACCCGGCGCATGGCCATCTGAATAGGTGAGAAGATGGTAGAAATCGAACTCGACGGCAAGAAGGTCGACATCGTCGAAGGCAGCATGATCATGCATGCGGCCGAGAAGGCGGGCACCTATATTCCGCATTTTTGCTACCACAAGAAGCTCAGCATCGCGGCCAACTGCCGCATGTGCCTGGTCGACGTGGAAAAGATGCCCAAGCCGATGCCGGCCTGCGCGACCCCGGTGTCGCAGGGCATGATCGTGCGCACCAAGAGCCAGAAGGCGATCAAGGCGCAGCAGTCGGTGATGGAGTTCCTGCTGATCAACCACCCGCTGGATTGCCCGATCTGCGACCAGGGCGGCGAGTGCCAGCTGCAGGACCTGGCCGTCGGTTATGGTGCCTCCGCGTCGCGTTACGAAGAAGAAAAACGCGTCGTGTTCCACAAGGATGTCGGACCGCTGGTCTCCATGGAGGAGATGTCGCGCTGCATCCATTGCACCCGCTGCGTGCGTTTCGGCCAGGAAGTGGCCGGCGTCATGGAGCTGGGCATGTCGCATCGCGGCGAACACGCCGAGATCGAGACCTTCGTCGGCCAGTCGATCGACTCCGAACTCTCCGGCAACATGATCGACATCTGCCCGGTGGGCGCGTTGACCAGCAAGCCGTTCCGCTACAGCGCCCGGACCTGGGAGTTGTCGCGCCGCAAGTCGGTCAGCCCGCATGATTCGACCGGTGCCAATCTGGTGGTACAGGTCAAGAACAACCAGGTGATGCGCGTTGTTCCGCTCGAGAACGAAGCCGTCAACGAGTGCTGGATCGCCGACCGCGACCGCTTCTCGTATGAAGCGCTCAACGGCCCGGAGCGCCTGCACAGGCCGATGATCAAGCACGGAGGTGCCTGGCAGGAGGTCGAGTGGCAGGTGGCGCTCGAGTACGTCGCCAATGGCCTCAAGCAGATCAAGGCCGACCATGGTGCGGCGAAGATCGGCGCGCTGGTCAGTCCGCACAGCACGCTGGAAGAACTGGCCCTGGCCGGCGCCCTGGTGCGCGGCCTGGGCAGCGAGAACATCGACTACCGGATGCGCAACGCCGAATTCACGCAGGATGCGCAGATTCGCTGGCTGGGCATGCCGATTGCCGACTTGACCGGCCTGCAGCGTGTGCTGGTCGTGGGTTCCAACCTGCGCAAGGACCATCCGCTGTTCGCGCAGCGTATCCGCCAGGCGGTGCGCCTGGGTGCGCAGGTGAGCCGTATCGGTGCACAGGCGCAGGACTGGGCGATGCCGATCGCGCATACGCAGCAGGTCGCGGCGGCCCAGTGGGTCCAGGCCCTGGCCGATGTGGCTGCCGCCGTGGCTGCCGAAAAAGGCGTGGACGCCCCGGCCAAGGGAAGCGCCAGCGAGAGCGCGCTGGCCATTGCCCGCTCGCTGATCGGTGGCGAGCGCAAGGCGGTGCTCCTGGGCAATGCTGCTGCCCACCATGCCAAGGCTTCGAGCCTGCTGGCGCTGGCGAACTGGATTGCCGAACAGACCGGCGCCCGGGTCGGCTACCTGACCGAGGCGGCGAACACGGTGGGGGCCCAGCTGGCCGGCGCGCTGCCGGGCAAGGGTGGCCTGAACGCCGGGCAGATGTTGTCCGGTGGCCTGCAGGCGACCCTGCTGCTCAACACCGAACCCGAATTCGATTCCGCCGCCGGTGCTGCTGCAGCCCAGGCACTGGGTGCCGGCGCCATGGTGGTGACGCTCAGCCCGTTCAAGGCCAACATGGCTTTCAGCGATGTGTTGTTGCCGATCGCGCCGTTCACCGAGACGCCGGGCAGCTTCGTCAATGCCGAAGGCCGGGTGCAGAGTTTCCATGCGGTGGTCAAGCCTGCGGGCGAGGCGCGTCCGGCCTGGAAAGTGCTGCGGGTTCTGGGCAACATGCTGGAGCTGCCGGGCTTCACGTTCGACGCGGCGCGCGACGTGCTCGCGACGCTGTCGCTGGAGCCGGTCGACAACCTGGCCTGGGTCGCCGCCGACAAGCTGGGCAACCAGACTGCTGCGGCGATCGACCTGGCGGAGGCGCAAGTCGATCCGGTGGTGGCATCGATCTACCAGCTCGACGCACTGGTGCGGCGTGCACCATCCCTGCAATTGACCGCCGATGCCCGGTCGCCGGATGCGGCACCGGTTGCAGCCAAGGCTGCGGAGGCGCTGGCATGATCGACCAGATCCATTCTGCCGGACTCGGCCTGCTCGCCGCACCCTGGTGGGCCGCGGTGGCCTGGCCCATCATCTGGACGATGATCAAGATCGTCGCCGTGGTACTGCCGCTGATGGGCGCGGTCGCCTACCTGACCTTGTGGGAGCGCAAGTTCCTGGGCTGGATGCAGGTCCGGATCGGCCCCAACCGGGTCGGACCCTGGGGCATTCTGCAGCCGATCGCCGACGCGCTCAAGCTGCTGACCAAGGAGATCCTGGTTCCGACAGCCGCCAGCAAGGGCTTGTTCGTGCTCGGGCCGGTGCTCACCATCATGCCGGCCATGGCCGCCTGGGCGGTGATTCCATTCGGCCCGGACGTCGCGCTGGCCAACATCAATGCCGGTTTGCTGTTCGTCATGGCGATCACCTCGATGGAGGTCTACGGCGTCGTGATCGCCGGCTGGGCATCGAACTCAAAGTACTCCTTCCTCGGCGCGATGCGCGCCTCGGCGCAGATGGTGAGCTACGAAATCGCCATGGGCTTTTGCCTGGTGGTGGTGCTGATGGTCTCGGCGAGCATGAACCTCACCGACATCGTGACCGGGCAGGGCAAGGGCCAGTTCGCCGACATGGGCCTGAACTTCCTGTCCTGGAACTGGTTGCCGCTGTTGCCGATCTTCGTCGTCTACATCATCTCCGGAATGGCCGAAACCAATCGCCACCCGTTCGACGTGGTCGAGGGCGAAGCCGAGATCGTCGCCGGTCACATGGTCGAGTACTCGGGCATGTCGTACGCGATGTTCTACCTGGCCGAATACGCCAACATGTGGCTGATCTCCATCCTGGCGGCCATCATGTTCCTGGGCGGCTGGTTGCCGCCGGTCGACAGCGCCTTGTTCAACTGGATTCCGGGCTGGATCTGGCTCGGCATCAAGACCTTCGTCGTGGTCAGCCTGTTCATCTGGGTGCGCGCCACATTCCCGCGGTTCCGTTACGACCAGATCATGCGTCTGGGCTGGAAGATCTTCATTCCGGTCACGCTGGTATGGTTGATCGTGGTCGGAGGCTGGATGCAGACCTCCTTCAATATCTGGAAGTAAGACGATGACCACTGTCACATCCACCTCCGGTGCCAGCCACGTCGCTGCACCGTTCTCGATCAAGGACTTCCTGTCGAGCTTCATGCTGCTCGAGTTGTTCAAGGGCCTGGCGGTGACCGGCCGTTATCTGTTCCGGCGCAAGGTCACGATCCAGTTTCCGGAAGAAAAGACACCGTCGAGTCCGCGCATGCGCGGCCTGCACGCCTTGCGCCGCTACGAGAACGGCGAAGAGCGCTGCATCGCCTGCAAACTGTGCGAAGCGGTCTGCCCGGCACTGGCGATCACCATCGAGTCCGAGAAACGTGCCGATGGTAGCCGGCGCACCACCCGCTACGACATCGACCTGACCAAATGCATCTTCTGCGGCTTCTGCGAAGAGAGCTGTCCGGTCGATTCGATCGTCGAGACCCATATCGTCGAATACCACGGCGAAAAACGCGGTGACCTGTATTTCACCAAGGAAATGCTGCTCGCCGTCGGTGACCGCTACGAGTCCGACATCGCGCAGCGCCGTGCTGCGGATGCGAAATACCGCTGACGCGGTGCGAGAAAGATAAAGCCCGCCATGGATGTCAAAGTCGGTCTGTTTTACGTTTTTGCCGCTTTGCTGCTGTTCGCCGCCTTTCGGGTGGTGACGGCGCGCAATCCGGTTCACGCTGCGCTGTATCTGGTCTGGTCGTTTTTTCAGGCCGCGATGATCTGGTTGCTGCTGCGTGCAGAGTTCCTCGCGATGGCGCTGGTGCTGGTGTACGTGGGTGCGGTGATGGTGCTGTTCCTGTTCGTCGTGATGATGCTGGACATCAATTTCGACAGCATTCGACAGGGTTTCTGGCGCAACTTCCCGATGGCCGGGGTGATTGGCGTGGTCATCGCGCTGGAGATGTCGGCGGTGTTGTTCGCCGGTTTCCGCATGGCCGATCCCAAGCCGATGGAGGTGGTGGCGCTGGCGGTTGGCGGCCAGGCGTCGAACACCCGCGACCTGGGCATTCTGCTGTACACCGAATATGTGTATCCGGTGCAGATCGCCGCGGTCATCCTGCTGGTGGCCATCATTGCGGCGATCGCGCTGACGCTGCGTGAACGCAAGGACACCAAGCATATCGGTGCCGATGCCCAGGTGCGGGTGCGCGCCAAGGACCGCCTGCGGGTGGTGCAGATCGGCGCAACCCAGGCGGCGCAGCCGCTGCCCGACAAGACCGACGCGGCCGCCGGCGATGGCGATGGCGATGGCGGCGCGCAAGGGGAGAAGAAGGCATGACTTTGACGCTGGGCCATTTCCTGTCGCTGGGCGCGATCCTGTTCGCGTTGTCGGTGATCGGCATCTTCCTCAATCGCAAGAACCTGATCATCCTGTTGATGGCCATCGAGCTGATGCTGCTGGCGGTCAACATGAATTTCGTCGCGTTCTCGTACTACCTGGGTGACATGCGCGGCCAGATCTTCGTGTTCTTCATCCTGACGGTTGCGGCGGCAGAGTCGGCGATCGGACTGGCGATCCTGGTGCAGCTGTTCCGCAACAAGTCCAACATCAACGTGGACGAACTCAACTCGCTCAAGGGCTGATGAACACGATGAGCCAAACCCTATCAGCCTCGACACTGCTCACCGTCGCCCTGGCGCCCCTGGTCGGGGCGGTCGTGGCCGGTGTCTTCGGCACCGCATTCGGCGGCAACCGCATCGGGCGGCGTGTCAGCCACAGCCTGACGATTGCCGGTGTCGCGCTGGCGTTCTTCCTGTCGTGCAGCGTGTTGTGGGACGTGGTCGAACACGGCGCCCGCTTCAACGAAACCCTCTACACCTGGATGCAGGTCGGCGCGCTGAAGATGGAAATCGGCTTCATGGTCGACGGCTTGACCGCGATGATGATGTGCGTGGTGACCTTCGTCTCGCTGATGGTGCACCTGTACACCATCGGCTACATGCAGGAAGACGAGGGCTACAACCGCTTCTTCGCCTATATCTCGCTGTTCACCTTCTCGATGCTGATGCTGGTCATGAGCAACAACCTGCTGCAGCTGTTCTTCGGCTGGGAGGCGGTGGGCCTGGTGTCGTATCTGCTGATCGGGTTCTGGTTCAACAAGCCGACCGCGATCTTCGCCAACATGAAGGCCTTCCTGGTCAACCGGGTCGGCGACTTCGGCTTCATCCTGGGCATCGGCCTGATCGTGGCCTATGCCGGTACCTTGAACTATTCCGAGATCTTCGCGCTGTCCGGCGAACTGGCCAAACCGACGCTGCCGGGCACCGACTGGATGCTGATCACCGTGATCTGCATCTGCCTGTTCATCGGCGCCATGGGCAAGAGCGCGCAGTTCCCGCTGCACGTCTGGCTGCCCGACTCGATGGAGGGTCCAACGCCGATTTCCGCGCTGATCCATGCCGCAACGATGGTCACGGCGGGCATATTCATGGTGGCGCGCATGTC
>JBFJZP010000070.1:0-9202 GCA_041622095.1 Burkholderiaceae bacterium
AACCGACCAGGATCTTGATCGTGCCATCCTGTGCCGACGCTGCACCGGCTGCCATCATGCTGATACCGATGACCAGGGGTGAGAGGGTTCGGGTGCGAAAGAGAAGGTTGTTCACGGTGAGACTACTTTCTGTGAACATCGATTGCGGCGGAATCGGATAAACAGGTCATCGATGCCGGCCCGGCGGCCGGCATTCCTGTTGCGCTGCGTCAAGAGCGGCAAGGAGCATGCCTGTTTGAGACAGGCCCTCTGCCCTCAAGCGGTGCAATGCCGGGCGTTGTCAAACCCCTGTGCCGATCGCACAATGCACCGGTTGGGCCCCCCGTTCATACACCGCGAGAACACCATCGATGCACTCGACAAGCTGCCTTGTGAACCGGGCCGGCGCATGGCTGCGCTGGATGCTGGTTCTGGCGACCTGCGCGTTATGCGCTTGCGCCGGCACACCGTCGACACAGCCGACGGCGGATGGGCGGTCGCCTGCCGCATGCCCCCAGGTTGCGGCGCAGGGTAATGGCGGCGCGCAGCAGCGATGTGTCGGTGTTCCCGCAGGCTGCCCCTGCCAGGAAATGTAGTCGCTGCCAATCATCTGCCCGGCCGACACCCGCAGACGAAAAAAAACCTGCCGGTCTTTCGACGGGCAGGTTTTCTAACGGGCGGGGCCCGCAGCGGGATCAACCGCGCGCTGGACGCGCCGGACGGGCCGGACGGCGTGCGCCGTCACGGGGGCCGAAGCCGGCACCGGCGCGTTCACCACCGAAACCACCGGTTGGGGCATGCGAGGGGCGCTGCTGGCTGAACGACGGTTTGCCGCCGCCAAAACCGGGCTTGGCGCCACGCGGGGCAAAGTCATTGTGTGGCGCGTGTCCGCCGGCTTCACGCGGACGGCCGGCTCCGGCTCCCGGAGGGCCGAAACGGCGTTCACGGGACGGTGCATTGAAACCACCACGGCTGTTGTCGCGGCCACCGAAATTCGAGCGCGGGCGCGAATCGGGCATACGCTGCTGCGGCTCCAGGCCCGGAATCACCTCGGCCTTGAACTGCTGGCGGGTGTACGCCTCGATATCGAAGATCTTGCGGCGATCGCGGAACTCGGCCATGGTCACGGCCAAGCCGTCACGTCCGGCACGACCGGTACGGCCAATGCGGTGGGTGTAGTCTTCCGCCTTCATCGGAAGGCCGAAGTTGAACACGTGGGTGATGGTCGGCACGTCGATACCGCGGGCGGCCACGTCGGTCGCCACCAGGATCTGCACCTTGCCTTCGCGCAGCGCCGTCAGGCGGCGGTTGCGAATGCCCTGGTTCAAGGCACCATGCAAGGCCACGGCGCTGAAGCCGGCCTGCTGCAGGTCGTTGGCCAGGCCATCACATTCGATCTGGGTACTGGCGAACACGATCGCCTGGTTGATCGTGGTGTCACGCAGCCAGTGGTCGAGCAGCTTGCGCTTGTGGAATGCGTTGTCGGCCCAGAACAGCACCTGCTTGATGTTCTGATGCTTTTCCGTCGGCGAATCGATCTGCACCCGCTGCGGCTCGCGCATGACACGCGTTGCCAGTTGCTGGATGCGCGGCGCCAGCGTGGCGCTGAACATCATCGTCTGTTTGCGTTCGATCGTCAGCTGGTTGACCTCGGCCAGGTCGTCGGCAAAACCCAGGTCGAGCATGCGGTCGGCCTCGTCCACCACCAGGAACTGCACCTGGTCGAGCTTGAGCTGCATCGAGCGTTGCAGGTCGAGCAGGCGGCCCGGCGTGGCAACCACCAGGTCGGCATTCTGCAAACGGGCGATCTGCAACTGGTATGGAATACCGCCGACCACGTTGGCGATGCGCAGGCCACGGCAATGGCGCACCAGGTCGATGGCGTCCTGTGCCACTTGCTGGGCGAGTTCGCGGGTCGGGCACAACACCAGGGCGCCTGGGGTGGCAGCCTTGAAGTTGCGGCTGCTGGTCGGGTCCTTGCGGCGCGGGCGCTTGGGCGCTGCTTCGCCGCGCGCTTCGGCTTCGGCACATGCGCGCTCGAACTCGGCGCGCTCCTCGGCCACGGCCTTGGCCTGCTGGTCGAGCAAGGTGTGCAGCACTGGCAACAGGAAGGCGGCGGTCTTGCCGCTACCGGTCTGGCTGGACACCATCAGGTCGGTGAACTTGGCAGCCTTGCCGTCGTCGGACAGGTTCTGCATCGCCATCGGGATGCATTTTTCCTGCACCACGGTCGGCTGGGTGAAGCCCAGGTCGCGCACGGCCTGTTGCAATTCGGGCGCCAGGCCCATTTTCTGGAAGCCGTTCGGCTCTTCGGTCACTGCCGGCTCGCCGGCGTCAGACACCAGCACGTCGGAAGGCTCGGTGAATTCCGGCTGGGATACGGCCATGGTCGTATCTGCGGATTCGGTGGAAAGGTTTTGCTCGGGCGAAAGCGCGCCGTGCACATCAAATGCGTCGTTCATGATATGGATCTCACACGATCACACCCCACGTAGTGCGGTGTTTTCGTCAATGGTCAAACAAACATCAACCATCAAACGAAACTCAGCGCCATCCAACGTGGCGGCAGCCAATGGCTGAACTCTTGAGGGGCCCAATCAAGCAGGCCCGATGTGTGAGGGGAGATGCACTAAAACACTGCCGCGTGGCAGCGAAGCCTGCGATTATGGCACGGATGCGGGTTTCTACCTAACCATTCAATCGAATGAAATGTTCGCGGTAATACACCAGTTCGTCGATCGATTCATGCACGTCGGCCAGCGCGGTGTGGCTTTGCTGCTTCTTGAAGCCGCCATGCAAGGCCGGGCGCCAGCGTTTGGCCAGTTCCTTGAGCGTGCTCACGTCGATGTTGCGGTAGTGAAAAAACGCCTCCAGGCGCGGCATGTAATTCACCAGGAAACGGCGGTCCTGGCTGATCGTGTTGCCACACAGCGGCGAGCTCCCCTTGGGCACATATTTGGCGAGGAAGTCCAGGATCTGCTGCTCCGCCTCGGCCTCGGCCAATGTCGACGCCCGGACCTTGTCGATCAGGCCGCTCTTGCCGTGGGTGCCCTTGTTCCACGCATCCATCTGGTCGAGCAAGGCGTCGCTCTGGTGAATCACCAATACCGGGCCTTCGATACGCGGCTCGAGCGCGGGGCCGGTGACGATGACGGCGATCTCGAGCAGCCTCTCCTTGTTCGGCTCCAGGCCCGACATTTCGCAATCGATCCAGACCAGGTTCTGGTCGGATTTCCCCAGTGATACAGCAGTTTCTTCCATGGCGGCGATTGTCGCCGATGCCGACCCGGGCTTCGATTTACCCCTAAACTCCCTTGCATGTACCTACTCGCGTTCTGCCATCGTGTCTGACGGCTTCTTCACTCCCGATCCGATGTTCACCACGGCGTTCGTCGTCGCGCTGCTGGCCGGCCTGTTGCTCAAGTCCTGGCTGGCCACGCGCCAGATCCGGCATGTGGTTCGCCATCGCGGCGAGGTGCCGCCGCGGTTCGCCGAGAAGGTCTCGCTGCAGGCCCATCAAAAGGCCGCCGACTACACCGTCACCAAGACCCGGTTCGGCCTGATCGAGTTGGCACTGGGCAGCGTCGTGCTGCTCGGCTGGACCCTGCTCGGCGGCCTGGACATGCTGAACAAGTTCCTGCTGGAGTCGATCGGCCCCGGCATGACCCAGCAACTCGCGCTGCTGGCCAGCTTTGCGTTGATCGGCGGCCTGATCGAGTTGCCGTTGACGCTGTACCAGACCTTTGGCATCGAGGCGCGTTTCGGCTTCAACAAGATGACACCCCGGCTCTGGCTGGCGGACCTGGTCAAGTCGGTGCTGGTGGGCTCGGTGATCGGCCTGCCGATTGCGGCCCTGATCCTGTGGCTGATGGGCGCAGCAGGTTCGTTCTGGTGGTTGTGGGCCTGGGCTGTGTGGATGGGCTTCAACCTGCTGTTGCTGATGGTGTATCCGACCTTCATCGCGCCGCTGTTCAACAAGTTCAAGCCGCTGGACGATGAGTCGCTCAAGGCACGTGTCACCCGGTTGATGCACAAGTGCGGCTTCGCGGCCAAAGGCTTGTTCGTCATGGACGGCAGCAAGCGCAGTGCACATGCCAACGCCTACTTCACCGGTTTCGGCGCCGCCAAGCGCGTGGTCTTCTACGACACCCTGTTGTCCAAGTTGTCGCCGGAAGAAGTGGATGCGGTGCTGGCCCACGAACTCGGTCACTTCAAGCACCGCCACATCATCAAGCGCATCGTGTCGCTGTTTGCGCTGAGCCTGGTCGGCTTCGCGCTGCTGGGTTATCTGTCAAGCCAGGTCTGGTTCTATACCGCGCTGGGTGTGCGTCCGAACATGGCAGCGGGCGCCCCGAACGACGCGCTGGCGCTGCTGCTTTTCATGCTGGCGGTGCCGATCTTCACCCAGTTCGTGTCGCCGATATTCACGCAGGTTTCGCGCAAGCATGAGTTCGAGGCCGACGCCTTTGCGGTCGCACAAACCAGCAGCGCCGACCTCAGCACGGCCTTGCTCAAGTTGTACGAGGACAATGCGTCCACGCTGACGCCCGATCCGGTGTACGTCAAGTTCTATTATTCGCATCCGCCGGCCATCGAGCGACTGGCCCGGATGACAGCATGAGCACAGCACAACGGGGTTACCGATGAACAGCATGATCAAGACCGTCGACTGGTCCACCATCGAGCGCCGCGCTCTGACGGCCACGCAAATCGTGACCAAACTGGCGCAACTCGAAGGCTGGACACTGCGCGGCGAAGGCGCCGATGTCGCCATCGAGAAGACCTACCGCTTCGCCAACTACTACCAGACGATCGCATTCGTCAATGCACTGGCTTTTGTCGCGCATGTGGCAGACCACCATCCGGAGCTGCTGGTGCGCTACAACCATTGCGTGGTGCGCTTCAACACGCACGATGTCCACGGCATCTCGGATACCGACTTCCAGTGCGCGGCGGCCGCCGACGCGTTGCTGGTATGAGCTGCCGGGCCGCTCCCGAGACGAACAGTCCCGCAGCGCATGGCGCGCAGGATAGTCCATTGAGCGAAGCGCCGCATGCAGCGCCGGGCTACCACCTGGCCGGTCTGCGCCTCACCGTCCGGGCGGGCGCTTGAGCACCAAGCCCACGCTGCAAAGCGGGCTGATCGTCGCCAACTACGGGCGCCACTTCCTGGTCGAGACCAGCGACCGGCGGCGTGTCATCTGCCACTCGCGCGGCAAGAAGAGCCAGGGCGTCGTCGGCGACAAGGTACTTTGGCAGGCATCACAGGACGAGGGCACGATCGAGAAGATCGAGACCCGGCGCAACCTCTTTTATCGCCAGGACGATATCCGCACCAAGTCGTTCGCCGCCAACCTGGACCAGGTGCTGGTGCTGATTGCGGCCGAACCGTCCTTCTCCAGCCACCAGCTGAGCCGATCGCTGATCGCCGCCGAGGCGCAGGGCATCGCGCCCTTGATCGTGCTCAACAAGAGCGACCTGGCAGAACCGTTCGCGCAGGCATGGAACAAGCTCGCGCCGTACCGGGCAATGGGTTATCCGGTGCTGCCGATCTCGCTGCGCACCATGGACGATGCCACACTGCAGTCGCTCAAGGCACAACTGGCCAACAAGACCAGCCTGGTGCTGGGTCCCTCGGGCGCTGGCAAGAGCACCTTGATCAACACCCTGGTGCCCGGGCTCGATATCCTGACCGGCGAGTTGTCGCAGGCGCTGCGCGCCGGCAAACACACCACGACCAGCACCACCTGGTACTGGATCGACGACAGCCACACCTCGGCGCTGATCGATTCGCCGGGTTTTCAGGAGTTCGGCCTGCGCCATATCGATCCGATGCGGCTGGCACGCTACATGCCGGACCTGGCGGCGCACGCCGACCACTGCCGCTTCTACAACTGCACGCATCTGCATGAGCCGGGTTGTGCGGTCATGGCAGCGGTACAGGACAAGGCGGACGGCGAGCACATCAGTGCCGACCGCCACCGGATCTACTCGGAGTTGTTCGCGGAACTGTCCGAGTCGCGTTACTGAGGGGCCGGCGCAGCCTCAGCCCAGCAGGCGTGCCAGGCTGAGCAATGCCAGCAAGACCAACCACATGACCACGGTTCGCCAGATCAGGCCCACCACGACGCGCAGATGGCCGACTTCCGGCTCCATGCCGATGCTGGCCGGCGCAGCGCCGATGGTGGCACTGCCATCGGACGCGCCGTTCACGTCGGCGCTTGAGGGTTCGGGCATCGGGACCAGGCGCAGGTTGATGGCGCCGGCAGTGGACGCGAGGATCACGCCGTCGTTGCTGACCTTGGCGCGCCGCTCGTAGTTGCGCCAGTTGTCGATCGCGTCCTCGAAGCTGCCGGTCACCGCAAAAGCGATGGCGGTGATACGCGCCGGCACCCAGTCCAGCAGATACCAGGCGCTGCCCGCAACCTGCTGCGCCGCCTCGCTCACCGGCCGCACGCGGGTCGACTTCTCGCGCGCCCAGTAGCGCGGCACGAACTCGGCCAGTCGATACAAGACCGCGCCGACCGGCCCGAGGCCGAAGACGGCCAGCACCGAGAACCAGGCGAGCGCGCCGAACACATGGCGGTGCGCCGCGATCACCGAATGCTCGACGACATGGCGCACGATCTCGCTGCGCGGCAAGCCATTGGCATCGGCCTGCTGCCAGTGGGCCAGGCGCTCACGTGCCAGCGCTTCGTCGCCCGCTTCGAGCGCGTCGCGAATCTCGGTGAAATGGTGGCTGAACTGGCGAAAGCCCAGGCAATGGTAGAGAACGATGATGTTCCACAGCACCGCCAGCGGCCAGATCGTCAACCCGGCCAGCAGCCAGTACACCGCCAGGACCACCAGCGACGGCAACAACACTGCCAGGCTCCAGGCCAGGCCGGCATGGTGCGCCTTGCCGGCATCGAAGGTGCGTCCGCACCAACTGACCCAGGCGCGCATCGCCGAATGCACCGAATTGCCACGCCCGACCGGACGCGCCTGCTCCAGCAGCAACGCGATCAGGATGGCAATAAAGCTCATGACAGAATCATACGTGCAGACGGCAGCGGATTCGCCAGCGCGGCCACGATCGGCCCACCGGCCGTGGCATCAAGCCGACAGGAAGCGGTAGAAATTGCGCAGCATGCCTGCCGTCGCGCCCCAGATGAAGCGCTCGGTCGCCCCTTGCTGGTACGGCATCGACAACCACTCGCGTCGCATGCCCTGCAGGTCGAGCACATGGTGCCGGTGGTTGGCCGGATTCATCAGATACGCCAGCGGCACCTCGAAGATCTCGTCGACCTCATGTGCGTTGCGCTCGAACGCGAAGCCATCGCGCAGCAAGGCCACCACCGGCGTCACGATATAGGCGCTGCCGGTGCGGTACACCGGCAAGGTACCGAGCACATCCACATAGGCCGCATCGAGCCCGATCTCCTCGTGCGCCTCGCGCAGTGCGGTGCTGGTCAGGTCCGGATCTGTTGCGTCCTGCTTGCCGCCCGGAAAGGCGATCTGCCCGGAGTGGCTGGACAGATGCGCGGTGCGCTGCGTCAGCAAGACCATCGGCTCGTCGCGCATCACGATGGCCAGCAATACCGACGCCGGCACCGGCGCGCGATCGATGAAACGGGGCTCCTCGACGAACTCCGGCACCCAGATGCGTGGAGCCTGGAACCGTTGCTGCAGCGCCTCCGCATGAAGCGCGGCCTGGTCGACCGCCGGCAGGTGCGTGTCGACGCCCACGACCGGCACCTTGCGCGGATCGAAATTCGGCAGGCTGGACAGGGCGGAGACTAACGGCAACGAGGACAAGAACAGGGCCTCCAAACGAAAAAACCGCCTCGCGCGATGGCTGGAGGCGGTCTGTGCGGTTTCGATCCGGCTTATTGAGCGGCGGTCGCAACCTTCTTGGGCGCGAGCTTTTCCTTGATGCGCGCCGAACGGCCGCTGCGATCACGCAGGTAGTACAACTTGGCACGACGCACATCGCCACGGCGCTTGACTTCGATGCCGGCGATCAGCGGGCTGTAGGTCTGGAAGCTGCGCTCCACACCTTCGCCACTGGAGATCTTGCGCACGATGAACGCGCTGTTCAGGCCGCGGTTGCGCTTGGCAATCACCACGCCTTCGTAGGCCTGCAGACGCTTGCGCGTGCCTTCGACGACCTTGACGCTGACGATGACGGTGTCACCAGGGGCGAAATCGGGGATGGTCTTGCCGAGGCGAGCAATTTCTTCTTGCTCGAGAGTTTGGATCAGGTTCATGGTTTCCTCAATGGATCGTGTTCGCGCCAGCGTCGACATGACGCAAAGGGCATCCCTTCAAACGTGGGATGCGGCCGGACAGAGGATCGAAAAGCCTCGGATTATAGCCCGGCTTGTCGAGCCTGGGCCAGCCGGGTTCAGTGGGGCGAATCGGATGCGCCAGCCAGGCAGCTTTCGTCACGGCTGCTGAGCTGGCCGGCGGCCCGCGCGCGGGCCAGCAGGTCCGGGCGCAATTTCTGCGTCAACTGCAGGCGCTGGTCGCGGCGCCAGCGTTCGACATGGGCATGGTGGCCGGACAACAAAACCTCGGGCACGCCCTGCCCTTGCCATGATTCCGGTCGGGTGTAGTGCGGGCAGTCGAGCAAGCCGTCGAGTTGCGGGTTGAAGCTGTCCTGCAGATGGCTTTGTTCGTCACCGAGCACACCTGGCTGCAGCCGGGCAACCGCGTCGAGCAAGGCCATCGCGGCGATTTCTCCACCCGACAACACGAAATCGCCCAGGCTGATCTGCTCGTCGACATGGGCGTCGATGAATCGCTGGTCCAGGCCTTCATAGCGCCCGCAAATCAGAATCGCACCCGGGCCACTCGCCCAACGCTGTACTGCCGCATGGTCCAGCGACTTGCCCAGCGGCGAGAACAGCACCACCGGAACATCGTCGGCGCGTTGCGCACGTACATGCTCCAGGCTCCTGCGCAAGGGCTCGGCCATCATCACCATGCCCGGCCCGCCACCGAACGGCCGGTCGTCCACACGCTGGTAGTTGCCCTGGGCAAATGTGCGCGGATTGGTGAAGACGGTTTCGATCGCGCCGGACTCGAAGGCCCTGCGCGTCACGCCGGCCTGCAGGAACGGGCCGAACAGCTCGGGAAACAAGGTGACGACATCGAAACGCATCACGGCTCAGTAGTCGGCCTGCCAGTCCACGGTGATGCGTCCGCCCGCGAGGTCGACCCCATCGACGTAGGCGGCCAC
>JBFJZP010000071.1:0-9162 GCA_041622095.1 Burkholderiaceae bacterium
ACATAGAAGCAGTCCGGCGCCTTGATGTCTTCCAGGTTGATACCGCCGAACGTCGGCTCCAGCGCGGCGATGATGTCGACCAGCTTGTCCAGGTCGTGTTTCTCGTCGATCTCGATATCGAACACATCGATTCCGGCGAACTTCTTGAACAAAACGCCCTTGCCTTCCATCACCGGCTTGGCCGCCAGCGGACCGATGTCGCCCAGGCCCAGCACCGCGGTGCCGTTGGTGACCACCGCGACCAGGTTGCCGCGGCTGGTGTAGCGAAACGCATTGTTCGGATCGGCGACGATCTCCTCACACGCGGCGGCGACGCCGGGCGAATACGCCAGCGCCAGATCGCGCTGCGTCACCAGCTGCTTGGTCGCTGCGACCGCAATCTTGCCGGGGGTCGGAAACTCGTGGTACTCCAATGCCGCTTTGCGCAACTCGGCGCGTTTCTCTTCGGAACTGGGCATCGTCTCGGGCATACACAAACTCCTGCCGATTGCGGCATTATGCGGTCGACCTTCAAGGTGGCCGACCCGCTTGTCAGGGGCTGGAATTGTAGGCTCGCGTCACAGAAGCGGCGTGGTGGCGCTCAAAGGCTGAGGCCGGCCATAGAGAAAGCCCTGGACGATGTCGCAGGACTGTTGCTGCAGGAACTTCCTCTGGGCTTCGTTCTCGACACCTTCTGCCACCACCTCGATGCCCAGCTCATGGGCCAGCACGATGGTGGCACGTACGATGGCCGCGTCTTCCGCGTCCGATGCCACATGCTGCACGAAGGAACGATCGATCTTCAACTCGTTGATCGGGAACCGCTTGAGGTAGGCCAGCGAAGAATAGCCGGTACCGAAATCATCGACCGCGATGCGCACGCCCAGCGCGCTGATCTCCTCCAGCAGTTCGATCACCCGCGCGGCGTCGCTCATGGCCGTGGTCTCGGTCAGCTCCAGCTTCAGCAGGGCCGGCGGGATTCCGGTCTCCTGCAAAGCCGATCGCACGACGTCGACGATGTGGCGATTGACACACTGGCGGGCCGACACATTGACCGCCACCGGCACGGCCTGCAAACCGTCGGCCAGCCAGCGTGCGATGTCGGCCGCAGCGCGTGCCACGACCCAGGCGCCGATCTCCACGATCAGCCCCGACTCCTCGGCCACGCCGATGAAGTCCGCCGGCTGCACCAGCGTGGCCGCGTCGCGCCGCCAACGCAGCAAGGCCTCGAAACCGAACAAGGCACCGTCGCCGAGCCGGTACTGCGGCTGGTAATGCAACTCGAACCGGCCTTCGCGCAAGGCCTGGCGCAACTCGACTTCCAGCGCGAGGCGCTCGCGCGTCCATATCTTGAGGTCGGCCGAGTAGAAATGAAATCCCGCATCCGGGTGCGACTTGGCCCGGTACATCGCGGTATCGGCCTTGGCCAAGAGCTCCTCGATGTCGGTGCCGTCCTGCGGCGCCAGTGCAATACCGACGCTGCAGTTGCTGGTCACCCGCATCCCGTGCAAGTCGACGTCCTCGCCCAGTGCCGCAACCAGCTTGGACGCCGCGGCCGCCACCGCTTCCGGCCCGGACACATCCTCCATCACCACCACGAACTCGTCGCCGCCCCAGCGCACGACAAAGTCGGTGCTGCGACATATCGCGCTGAGGCGCCGGGCGGTCTCCCGCAGCACCTCGTCGCCATGGCTGTGACCCAGGCTGTCGTTGATCCGCTTGAAACGGTCCAGGTCGAGGAACAGGATGGCCACCGTGCTGCCGATACGCTGCGCGCGTGCCAGCGCCAGGCCCAGTCGCTCGTGCAGCAAGGTCCGGTTCGGCAGCCCGGTCAGGCCATCATGGGTGGCCGCATGGCGCAACCGGTTGGCGCTGGCCACGCTGTCGGTGACATCCGACAAAACGATGACCGCCCCCTCGAGCCGGTCGTCCGGATCCCTTAACGGGCTCACCGTGGCGCGCAGGCTGCGCGAGGCTCCATCCGCGCCGGGCAAGGCCAGGAACAGGTCGGGGCGCACCTCGCAGGAACGATGAATACACTCGTCGACCGCGGCGCCGAGCAGCGCCAGGCTGTCGGTTTCCAGCCGCAAAACGCTGGCCAGCGGCTGGCCGACCAGATCGCGGCCGCCCATCTGCGCCAGCGCCACCGGGTTGGCATACAGGATGGTCGAGTGCCGGTTGACCGTCAGCACTCCATCACCAATCGCCTCCAGCGTGGCCCGCGCATGTTGCCGGCTGCGAACCAGGCTGCGGCGGTTCTCCCGGATATGCACCCCCAGCCAGACCAGCGCCGCAGCCAACAGGCCCAGCGTGGCGGCAAACGGTGCAAACCACATCTGCCACCCGTACAGCAACAGAGCGCTGGCCGCGACCGGCGTGAGCACGCTGGCGGCCAACCACCAGGGACGCAGGCGCTGGCGCCCGGCAACCGGCCAGAGCACCGGCGCGCAAGCCAGCAACAGGCCGAAGATCACGCCGGTCGCCGGGCCCGCAGGGACGATCAGCGTGCCGGCACGTAATGCGTCGTAGGCCTGGGCATGCAGCTGGGCGGCCGGCATATGGCTGCGTTCGCCGGCCAGCGGCGACGCCATCTCGCCGCCCAGGCCGGACGCCGAAACACCAACGATCACCATGCGCCCGCGCATCTGCTGCAGCGTGGTCGGCGAGTCGAGCAGGCGCACGATGCTGACCGACGCCGGTTCGCGGGTACGCGGCAGCATCACCTCATGATCGCGCAGCCAGTGGGTGCCACTTTGCGCCGAGGTCGTACCCGGCGCCGCCCGCAATCCCGGCAAGGAAGCCGGTACGCGTTGTGGCTGGTATTGCTCCAGCAGCGCCAGCGCCAGCGCGGGGTGGGTTGCGGCGCCGGTGCCGGCCTTCAGATAAATCCGGCGCACCTGCCCGTCCAGATCGATTTCCGCGTCCACATGGCCCAGCCGCGCAGCGGCTTCGCGCAGTACCGGGGTCGGTTGGCCGTCGACGATGGCACCATCGATCCGCCGCACGGGCGCCAGGGGCAGCACCACGCCGGCATGGCGCTGCATCGCCTGCGCCAGCGCCCCGTCTCCGGCGTCGCCATCGACGCCGGTTTCGTTGAACAACACGGTGAGTCCGACGGTGGACGCCCCCGCCTGCTGCAATATATCGAGCAAGCGGGCATGCACCGCCCGTGGCCAGGGCCAGCGGCCCAGGCGGGCCAGGCTCTCGTCGTCGATCGCCAGTACCACGGCCGCATCGGCCTGCGCTGCATGGCTCGGCAGCAACAGGTCGTAGGCCAGCAGATCGAGCCGCGTCAGCGCTGCCGGTTGTTGCCAGGCCAGCACCGCCACGACGGCCAGTGCAGTCCAAAGCGGCGCAAACCATCTGGGCCATGGCGTTTCCCGCCAACCGGGGGTTGGCTGCTCCGGCTGCGGATCGCCATGGTTCATAACACCAGCATCAGCAATGCCGGCAGCAGCAGCAACCACTTTTTCCAGTGCGCCGGTTCGGGCGGCGCCGGCTCGGGCACCTCGAACACCTGCGCCGACCCCCAGGGTCCGGCAAAGCCGTCCTGGCTGACCGTGCGCAGACGCATGTGGTAACGCCCCGGTGCCAGGTTCTCCACCCGGAACTGCGCCACCGTGACACGGCGGTCGACCGTGGCGGGCGAGAAACCGGCGTCGGCGGCAAGCTGCAGATCGTAGGCCACCGCATTGGGCAGAGCCGGCCAACGCAAGGTGACGTTGCCCGACTCGATCTGAGGCGGCTCCGCGTTCGGGCTGGGCAACACCAGCCGGAACGACTGCAGATCACCCCAGGGTCCCTGGCGCCCGGTGGCAGGAACCAGCGACGCCACGCGCCAATGGTAGAGACCGGGTGTCAGATCGATATCCGGCGCCGTGCCATTGGCGGTGGTACTGGTCTGCACATGCAAGGGCGGGTCGTCCAGTTTGTCCGAGCGCCGCAATTCAAGCCGGAAATGCCAGCCCGGATCCATCTGGGTCCAGCGGAACAGCGGTCGCGCCAGCGTGGTTTCGGCACCCGGCGACGGACTGATCAGCGACGGCGCCTGCGGCCGCGCGTACACCAGCACCGACCGCTCGGCTGCCAGGCCTTCGAGCCCATCGGCATCGATGGCGCGCACCCGCATCACATACTCATTGTCCGCAATGTCCAGCACCCTGGCGCGCGGGGCGGTGCTCAGTTCGTCCGACACGATGGCGTTGAAGTCGGCGTCGGGCGCCAGCTGCGTCCGGTACGCCACCGCGCCGGCCACCGGCGCCAGCGGCCAGTCGATCGGCAAGCGCTCGAGCCGCGACGGCAATACCGACAAGTCGGGCGGCGCCAGCAGCGGCCGGGGGGGGTCAGGCGCACGTCCAACCTGGGCGACCGTGCCGAAGCCGCCACCGGCCAGCACCTTGCCGGCGTCGTTGCCGACGTCGACCGCACCGTCGAGCACCTCGGTCCAGGTGGTCTTGTCGCCGGTATTGACCCGGAACCGGGTGCCGCGCACCGCAGCCACCGCAGCCGGTGTATGAATCTCGAACCGGTTGTCCTGGCGGGATCGGGGAATCACCATGTTTTCCAAGCCGCCGCGCACCAGCTCCAGCGTCACCAGAAACCCACCCCCGAGCGCGCGTTTGTCCGAACGCAACACACGCAGTTCGGACGCCTGGCGCAACATCACGCGCGATCCGTCGTCGAACGACAGCATCGCACTCGACCCGGCGCCGGTGCGCAGACGGCTGCCGACGCCGATCTGCTCGCCGACGACCGCTGCCCGGGAGCTGCCGTCGGCCGCCACCACGCGGGCCTCGCCACTGGAAGCCAGCAGGCGCACCACCGCCGCCTCCAGCTTGAGCCAATCCGCCGGAATCCGCAACGCGGTACCCGGCGCCACGGCACGGTCGTTCGCAATCTGGTTCAGCCGCGTCAGCCGCAGCGCGTCCGAGGTGTCGCGCAGGTAACGCTGCGCAATATTCCAGGGATGGTCACCGGGCTGCACCGTGTAGATGAACTCCGTGTCCGCCTGGCTGACGGCACTGAACAGGCTCAGGCCGGCGAGAACCAACAAGGTGCGCAATCGCATGGCGGGTGTCCTGCTGGCAGCCATTTGGGTTCAGTCGAATCCACGCACCGGCAACTGCTCGTCGCGTTGCAACCAGTTGTGCGGCGAATATCGGCAGGATGCGTCGGTGGCGTGCAAGGTGTAGGCAAGGCGCGACTGCCGGGATCGATTCGCCGCACTGTAATGCGGCATCAATCCGTGCAAGACGACCAGCGTGCCGGCGCGCACCTCGACCGGTACCGCATCGGCCAGGGCGGGCCAGGGCGTCGCATCCAGGGCTTCAACGGTGGCGACGTCGCCACGCCGGACAAACCGCTCGCGCAACGGGCCGGCATGCCCGCCCGGCTGCACCCACAGGCAGCCGTTGTCGCGATGGGCGTCTTCCAGCGCGAACCAGAAGGTGGTGACGGTGATCGGCGTGGTCTCGAAGAATGTCGCGTCCTGGTGCCAGCGCACCTCGCCGCCGATGCCCGGCTGCTTGCAGATGACCATCGACTGCCAGACCCGGGTTTGCGCCAGCCCCAGCGTGGCGGCCAGTGCAGCCAGGTCCGCACCATGCGAGAAGCGCTCGAACACCGGGTCCAGGTCGTGCATCGCATGGCCGATCTTGTTGATCGACAAGGCCTTGGCCTGGCGCAGCTGGCCCGCGCCATCGAATGCCTCCTCCTCGAAGAAGCAGCGGATCGCGTTCGCCGAGCCCAGGAAATAATCGTTGACCCGGCGCTGCTGCTCCTGGGTCGAGAAGATCGCCTGCACGCCGGCCGGATCGAAGGCGTCGATGATCTGCGCCACCCGGGCACGCAGCGCCGCAATCGCCGCCGCATCACGAAAACCCGGCAGCACCAGGAAACCCTGCTCCCGGTATTGCTGCGCGAGGGTTTCGGACATGTTCCTGGGGGGTGGGTATGCCGATCAGCCGCGCATCAAGGCTTCGATGTCGGCCGCACCCACCGGCACACCACGGCTGATCAACTCGCAGCCCTCGGTGGTGACGACCGCATCGTCCTCGATCCGGATGCCGATGTTGTGGAACTGCTCCGGCACCCCATCGGCAGGCCGCACGTAGATGCCGGGCTCGATCGTCAGCACCATGCCAGGCCGCAGGATACGCGCCGGCCGGTTGATGATGGTCTCGCCGCTGAGGGCGTCCTTGCGC
Organism: Burkholderiaceae bacterium; assembly: GCA_041622095.1. Taxonomy (GTDB): domain Bacteria; phylum Pseudomonadota; class Gammaproteobacteria; order Burkholderiales; family Burkholderiaceae_C; genus CAISIP01. The sequence goes on from JBFJZP010000071.1 coordinate 6,183, forward strand.
TCGCTGGTCTGGCCGATTTCGCCGGGTTCGAGATAAGTGCCGCAGTCATGTACGTCCATGCCCAGCCAATGGCCGGTGCGGTGCATGTAGAACTGGAAATAGGCGCGCTTGTCGATCACATCGTCCAACGTGCCAACCTTTTTGCGGTCGAGCAGGCCCAGGTCGAGCATGCCCTGGGCCAGCACCTTGACACTGGCGTCGTGTGGATCGGTGAAGCGCGCGCCGGCGCGGGTGGCGGACACCGCCGCCTCCTGGCTCGCCAGCACCAGGTTGTACAAGTCGCGCTGCGGCCCGGTGAAACGCCCGTTGGCGGGGAAGGTGCGGGTGATGTCACTGGCATACCCATCGAGTTCGCAACCGGCGTCGATCAGTACCAGCTCGCCGTCGCGGATCGGCGCGGTGTCGGCCCGGTAATGCAGCACGCAGGCATTGGCGCCGGCCGCGACGATCGAACCATAGGCCGGATATTGCGAGCCATGGCGCCGGAACTCATGCAGCAGCTCCGCGTCCAGGTGGTATTCGCGTACATCCTGCCCGTCACGCAACATGCGCGCCGACAGCTGCATAGCGCGGATGTGAGCGCCTGCACTGATGGCTGCGGCCCGGCGCATGGTGTCGAGTTCGTGGGCATCCTTGACCAGGCGCATCTCGTCGAGCAGGCCACACAGGTCATGCTGCCGACCCGGGCACAAGGCACCGAATCGCACCCGTGCCCGCAATCCGGCCAGCCAGCCGTCGACGCGGGTCTCCAGCCCTTTGTGGATGCCGAACGGATACCAGACCACGTCGCGGCCATCCATCAGGCGCGGCATCTGCGCATCGAGTTCGGCCACCGAATATGCGCCGTCCACTCCCAGGCGCTGCGGCGCATCGGCCGGGCCGAGCCGGTAGCCGTCCCAGATTTCCCGCTCCATGTCCTTGGGTTGGCAAAACAGCGTGGTCTTGCCGTCGCCGGTGATCACCAGCCAGGCCCGGGGCTCGGTGAATCCGCTCAGGTAATAGAAGTAGCTGTCGTGCCGGTACAGATAGTCGCTGTCCCGGTTGCGGCTTTGTTCCGGTGCGGTCGGAACGATGGCGATGCCCTTCGGGCCCAGCTGGCTTGCCAGCGTCGCGCGCCGCTGCTGATGGATCGAATTCGTCATGCGTGTCGTGTCAGGAATCGGGAGATTGGTTGAGTCGGGCCAGACGCTCGGGGGTTCCGACGTCCACCCACGGCCCAGTGTATATCTCGCCACTGATCAGGCCCTGGGCGATCGCCATGCGCAGTATCGGTGCCAGCGCAGCGCGCACGCCTTGTGGATTACCCGCGTCGATGGCGCAATACGGTAGTGCAAACAGGGGATGGCGGTACAGGCCAATCGTGCTGTATGAGTGACGAACCGCCGCCTCGTTGGTGACCTGGCCGGTGTCGCTCAGGCCGAAATCACCGTTCGGATTGTGCGGCGGGTTCGGCACCAGCCAGATATGGGCCAGCATCGCGCTGGCCTGGAACCGGCGCAAGGCTGCCTCGGGAAAAACGAACTCCGGCGCAAACACATCACCGGCCAGAACCCAGAACGGATCCGACAGCCGGGGCAGCACCCGCGCGATCCCGCCGGCCGTCTCCAGCGCCCCACCAAAATCCTGCCCTTCGTCGGAGTAATGCAGTCGCAGGCGCTGTGTTGCCCGCAGTCCGTTGCCGCCGTCGGTGGTGAAACTCTCGCCGAAGTGATCCGCGATCTGCGCCCCCAGCCATGCGGTGTTGACCATGACGTCGGTGACGCCGGCGCGTGCCAGCGCCTCCATCGGCCACTGCATCAGCGGCTTGCCACGCACCGGCAGCAGCGGCTTCGGGCAATGGTCGGTCAGCGGCCGCATGCGTTCGCCGCGCCCGGCGGCCAGGATGATGGCAGCGCATGTCATGTGCGACGGGTGGTCGAAACCACGCGGAGTAGAGCAGGATCCGGACGGTACATGCGCCGACTGTAGCGCCTCGCCACACCCCCGAACCACGGTGGCGGCAGCCCTTGCAGCTTAAGCCCGCTGTCCCTCGCCGCCCGCTGCACGCGCCGTTGCCGGGCGTTGGCGAAACGCCGCCGCCCGGCCAGGATCCGGGCGAACGATAAAATCCCGGGTTCGCGGCCTGTCGGGCCTGGCATCTTTCCTCAACACCCCACCATGACTACACCTCAGACAATGGCCAACGCCATTCGCGCCCTGGCGATGGACGCCGTACAACAAGCCAACTCCGGACATCCCGGCGCGCCGATGGGCATGGCGGACATGGCAGTGGCCTTGTGGGGCCCGAAAAACGCTGGCGACCTGCCGGCCGGCCTGCTCAAGCACAACCCGGGCAACCCGAACTGGTTCGACCGGGATCGTTTCGTGCTGTCCAACGGACACGCGTCGATGCTGCTGTATTCCTTGCTGCACCTGACCGGCTATGACCTGCCGATGCAGGAACTGAAGGATTTCCGCCAGCTGCACAGCAAGACCGCCGGCCATCCGGAACACGGCGTCACCCCTGGCGTGGAGACCACCACCGGTCCACTGGGCCAGGGCCTGGCGAATGCGGTCGGCATGGCGCTGGCCGAGAAGCTGCTGGCCAGCGAATTCAACCGCGAAGGCCATGCGGTGGTCGATCACCGCACCTATGTCTTCCTCGGAGACGGCTGCCTGATGGAAGGCATCAGCCATGAAGCCGCCGCACTGGCCGGCGCCTGGAAACTCAGCAAGCTGGTCGCCTTGTACGACGACAACGGCATCTCGATCGATGGCCAGGTCGCACCCTGGTTCATCGACAACACCGCGCTGCGATTTGTCGCCTACGGCTGGAACGTGGTCGGCCCGATCGATGGCCATGACGCCGTCGCGGTGTCCAAGGCGATTGCCGAGGCGCAAGCCCAGAGCGAAACACCGACCCTGATCATCTGCAAGACGCGGATCGGCCAGGGCAGCCCGAACCGCAGCAACACCGCCAAGGCCCATGGCGAGCCACTGG
>JBFJZP010000072.1:0-9072 GCA_041622095.1 Burkholderiaceae bacterium
GAGCCGGAACAGAAAGAGGCCCTGGTCGCGGCCATCGAACGCCCCTACGGCATGATCCTGGTCACCGGCCCGACCGGCAGCGGCAAGACGGTGTCGCTGTACACCTGCCTGAACCTGCTGAACAAGCCCGGTGTCAACATCGCCACGGCGGAAGACCCGTCCGAGATCAACCTGCCCGGTGTCAACCAGGTCAATGTCAATGACAAGGCCGGACTGACCTTCGCGGCAGCGCTCAAGTCCTTCCTGCGCCAGGACCCGGACATCATCATGGTCGGCGAGATCCGCGACCTGGAGACCGCCGATATCGCGATCAAGGCGGCGCAGACCGGGCACCTGGTGCTGTCGACCTTGCATACCAACGACGCCCCGACCACGTTGACGCGCATGCGCAACATGGGCATTCCGCCGTTCAACATCGCATCGAGCGTCATCCTGATCACCGCGCAGCGGCTGGCGCGCCGGCTGTGCACCAATTGCAAGGCCGACGCCGACATCCCCAAGAAGGCGCTGATCGACGCAGGCTTCAAGGAAAACGAGATCGACGGCTCCTGGGCCACCTACAAGCCGGTCGGCTGCTCGATGTGCAACGGCGGCTACAAGGGCCGCGTCGGCATCTACCAGGTCATGCCGGTCAGCGAGGAGATCCAGCGCATCATCCTGCGCGACGGCAGCTCGCTGGACATCGCGCAGCAGGCCGCCCAGGAAGGGGTCGACTCGTTGCGGCGATCCGGATTGCGCAAGGTCAAGCTTGGCCTGACCTCGCTGGAAGAAGTGCTCGCCGTCACCAACGACTGACAACAGGGACTCTGAGACCATATGGCAACTGCGAAGCCCAAGGGCATCACCGAGACCGTCTTCGAATGGGAAGGCAAGGACCGCAACGGCAAACAGATACGCGGAGAGTCCCGGGCCATTGGCATCAATCAGGTGCAGGCGACGCTCAGGCGGCAGGGGGTGACGCCCACCAAGATCAAGAAGCGCCGCATGAGTGGTGGCTCGGCGATCAAGCCCAAGGACATGGCGATCTTCACCCGCCAGCTCGCCACGATGATGAAGGCCGGTGTGCCATTGCTGCAGGCATTCGACATCGTGGGCCGGGGCAATCCGAACCCCCGCGTCACGAAACTGCTCAGCGACATCCGTACCGACGTCGAAACCGGCACCTCGCTGAGCGTGGCGTTTCGCAAGTACCCGCTGTACTTCGACAACCTGTACTGCAATCTGGTCGAGGCCGGTGAGTCCGCCGGTATCCTGGACCAGTTGCTCGACCGGCTGGCGGTCTACATGGAAAAGACCGAGGCGATCAAGTCCAAGATCAAGTCGGCGCTGATGTACCCGATCACCGTGCTGATCGTTGCATTCGTCGTGGTCGCGGTGATCATGATCTTCGTGATCCCGGCTTTCAAGGAAGTGTTCTCGAACTTCGGCGGCGAGCTGCCGCTCCCGACACTGGTCGTGATCGCGATGAGCGAGTTCTTCGTCCAGTACTGGTACCTGATCTTCGGCGGCCTCGGCGGCGGCTTCTACTTCTTCATGGAGGCCTGGAAACGCAACGAGAAGATGCAGAACATCATGGACCGGGTGTTGCTGAAGTTGCCGATCTTCGGCGTGCTGGTCGAGAAATCCTGCATCGCCCGCTGGACCCGGACCTTGTCGACGATGTTTGCCGCCGGTGTGCCACTGGTCGAGGCCCTCGACTCGGTCGGCGGCGCCTCCGGCAACTCCGTGTTCGAGCGTGCAACCGTCAAGATCCAGCACGAGGTATCGACCGGAACCGCATTGACGGTGGCGATGACCAACGCCAGCATCTTCCCCTCGATGGTGCTGCAGATGTGTGCCATCGGCGAGGAATCCGGCTCGATCGACCATATGCTGGGCAAGGCCGCCGACTTCTACGAGGCCGAGGTCGATGACATGGTGGCCGGCATCTCCAGCCTGATGGAGCCGATCATCATCGTGATCCTGGGCACCGTCATCGGCGGCATCGTGGTGGCGATGTACCTGCCGATCTTCAAGCTGGGAGCCGTGGTCTGATGCTGGTGTCGCCGGGGTTCGACCTCGCGCTGTTCGGCGTCCTGGGCCTGCTGGTCGGCAGTTTCCTGAATGTCGTGATCCATCGCCTGCCCAAGATGATGGAACAGGAGTGGGCGGCCAACTGCGCGGAACTGGCCGGCCAGGAGGCGCCGGTGGCGCAAACATTCAACCTGTCGCGACCCCGTTCACGTTGCCCGCACTGCCAGCACCAGATCCGCTGGCATGAAAACATCCCGGTGCTCAGCTACCTGATGCTGCGCGGACGCTGTGCGCATTGCAAGACGGCGATCAGCGTGCGTTACCCGGTGATCGAACTCGTCACCGGTCTGTTCTTCGTGGCGCTGGCACACATGCACGGCCTGACGCCGGTTGGTCTGGCCTGGGCCGCGCTGGCCTGCCTGCTGATCGCGCAGTTCTGGATCGATTTCGACACCCAGTTGCTGCCGGACGACCTGAACTACCTGATCCTGTGGCTGGGCCTGATCGTGTCTGCGCTGGGCTGGACCACGGTACCGCTGGCCTCGTCGGTCTGGGGGGCGGTGTTCGGCTACCTGAGCCTGTGGTCGGTCTACCAGTTGCACCATCGCCTGACCGGCAAGCAAGGCATGGGGCATGGCGACTTCAAGCTGCTGGCCGGCCTGGGTGCCTGGTTTGGCGCGGAATACCTGGTGGCGCTGATCCTGCTGTCGTCGGTCGTCGGGTCGGTTCTCGGTGGCGCGTTGTTGCTGATCGGCCGGCTGGCGAACCGGGACATCCCGATTCCGTTCGGCCCCTTCCTGGCCGGTGCCGGCATGGTCGCGATGCTGGCCGGGCCGGGCCGGCTCGAGAGCCTGGTGCCGTTCGCATTCCCGTTTTCACATCTCGCCCGATGAACTGATGCTGCGACTCGGTCTGACCGGCGGCATCGGCAGTGGCAAGAGCACGGTGGCAGAGTTCTTCACCCGCCACGGAGCGGTGCTGATCGATGCCGACGCGATCTCGCGTGCCACGACTGCGTCCGGCGGACCGGCGATCGCCCCGATCGCGGCCGCATTCGGTGCCGACTTCATCACTGCCGACGGCGCGCTCGACCGTGGCAGGATGCGCCAGGCCAGCTTCTCCGATCCAGCCATGCGGGCACGTCTCGAAGCCATTGTCCATCCGCTGGTGGCACAGGAGTCGGCCTTGCGCGAACAACAGGCCGGCGCCAGCGGCGCGCGCTGCATCGTGTTCGATGTACCCTTGCTGGTCGAGTCGCGCCGCTGGCGCCAGCGCGTCGACCGGGTGCTGGTCGTGGACTGCCTGGTGGAAGTGCAGATCCGGCGCGTCATGGCGCGCAGTGGATTGGCGCGCGACGAGGTCGAGCGCATCATTGCCAGCCAGGCGACACGCAGCGAGCGCCTGCGCGCGGCCGACATCGTGATTTTCAATGCCGGACCGCCGATGGAGCAGATTGCCGCCGAAGTGGAACAACTCGCCAGAGGCTTCGGGCTATGATTGCCGGAACGGAAATACCAGCGTGATTCTTTACGAATACCCCTTCAACGAACGCATCAGGACCTACCTGCGCATCGAGCACCTGTTTCGCCGTCTGGCGGAATTGGTTGCGCGCGATCATCCGATCGATCACCATTACGCCTTGTCCACGATTTTCGAAGTCATGGACGTCGGTGCACGCGCCGACCTGAAGTCCGACCTGCTGAAAGACCTGGAAAAGCAGCGCCAGACCTTGCACGGCTACCGCGGCAATCCGGCCATCTCCGAACGCGCGCTGGATGCGATCATCGGCCAGATCGACCATTGCTACAACGGTTTGAGTGCCGTGCAGGGCAAGGCCGGCCATGTGCTGACCGAGAACGACTGGCTGATGAGTATTCGCAGCCGCGTCGGCATTCCAGGCGGCACCTGCGAATTCGACCTGCCGGCCTACTATGCCTGGCAGAAAAAAGGCAGCGAGCAGCGCCGCAGCGATCTGCACCGCTGGGCCTCGACCCTGGCGCCGATGGCCGAATCGGTCTCGTTGCTGATGAAGATGTTGCGCGAATCCGGCTCCCCCCAGAAGGTGGTGGCGGCTGGCGGCCAGTACCAGCAGAACCTGCCCCAGGGCAAGACCTTCCAGCTGCTGCGGCTGTCGGTCGACCAGGCGCTGGCACTGATACCGGAAATCAGCGGCAACCGGCTGATGGTGTCGATCCGATTCATGCGCCAGGAGGCCGACAACCGTCTGCATGCCAGCGGCGACGATTGCAACTTCGAACTGACACTTTGCTCATGACCCAGCGCCGATCCGGCACCAGCCCGTCCCGCACGACCGACGACAACGACACCCGATCCGGCGACGCGGTGCGGATCGTGCGCTGCCCGAACTGCAGCGGCGACAGCGTCTACGGCCCGTCCAATGCCTATCGTCCGTTCTGCAGTGCACGCTGCAAGGGCCTGGACTTTGGTGCCTGGGCTGGCGAGTCGTTCCGGCTGGCCGCCGAAACCGAACCCGACGAACTGACAGAGCCGGAAAACCGGCTGCAGTAAGTTTGGGGCGGCGCACCTGCCGAGGGCCGGCTATGCCAGGCGTTGCCGGGCCAGCGGCGGCTCAGGTGCCGTGTGTGGCACCCTGAAAGCCGCGCTCCTCGGCCAGCCATTGCAATACCGGAACCGTCCCTGGCAGAACCGGGCCCACGTCGACCGGCAGTGACTGCCAACTGCAGGACTGGCCCTCGCGCATCTGCAATTCACCTTGCCATCGGTCGATCTTGCAGAAGTTCAGGCGCACCAATGCATGCGGGTAGTCGACGATCTCCGTACGCCAGGCCGCGCCGCGCTGCATGACGATACCCAGTTCTTCATGCAACTCGCGCCCCAGCGCCTGCAGCACCGTCTCGCCGGCCTCGAACTTGCCGCCAGGGAACTCCCAGTATCCGCAATAGACCTTGCCCTGCGGCCGGCTGGTGAGCAGGAAGCGGCCGTCCGCACGCAGCAGGATACCGACCGCCACATCGACCATCACCCGGTCCGGCCCGCCCTCGCGGGGGCGGTCAGGATCTGCCCGCAGCGGCCGGGCGTTCATGACTGCGGGACACCGGCACACAAGCTTGCGACATGCATCGTCTGCATCGGCGCAAGCCTCATGCGAGCGCGCCGCGACTGCCGCTGAAATCGCGTGCGAACTGGTAGGCCACCCGCCCGCTGCGCGAACCGCGCTCCAGTGCCCATACCAGTGCCGGCGCACGGGCGGTGGTGATCTCGGCCGCATCGACGCCAAAGGCCTGCAGCCATTGCGCGACGATGGCCAGGTACTCGTCCTGCGTGAACGGGTAGAAACTGACCCACAATCCGAAACGCTCGGACAGCGATATCTTCTCCTCGACCACCTCGCCCGGATGCACTTCGCCATCGTCGGTGTGGGTGTAGGTGAGATTTTCCTTCATGTATTCCGGCAACAGATGGCGTCGGTTGCTGGTTGCGTACACCAGCACATTCGCGGCGGTACCGGCCACCGACCCGTCCAGGATCGACTTGAGCGCCTTGTAGCCGGGTTCACCATCCTCGAAGCTCAGGTCGTCGCAGAACACGATGAACTTTTCCGGCCGATCGGAGACCACGTCGACGATGTCCGGCAAGTCCACCAGATCCGTCTTGTCGACCTCGATCAGGCGCAACCCGGCCGGTGCAAATTCGCGCAGACAGGCCTTGATCAACGAGGACTTGCCGGTGCCGCGCGCGCCGGTCAGCAGCACATTGTTGGCGGTCCTGCCGTCGACGAAATGCTGGGTATTGCGCCGGATCTTTTCCTTCTGGACATCGATCTCCTGCAGATCGGACAGTTCGATCAGCGCCGCGTGCCGCACCGGCTCCAGCACACCATGGCCGGAGCTGCGCTTGCGGTAACGATACGCGATCGCGGCATCCCAGTCCGGCGCCGACAAGGGCTGCGGCAGCACCGCTTCGATGCGGCTGATCAGTTGCTCGGCGCGCACCAGCAGGTGCTGCAGTTGGTTTTCCATCCGTCTGTCCATCCGTTCGGGCTGCGGCCCGGCTTTATGCAGCTTGCGTGTTCAGGAGCGGTAATCCGCGTTGATCGTCACGTACTCGTGGCTGAAGTCGCAGGTCCAGACGGTATCGACCGCGGTGCCGCGCCCCAAGTCCACCCGTACCGTGATCTCGCTTTGCTTCATGACGCGCTGACCATCCGCCTCCTGGTAGGACGGGTTGCGTCCACCCCGGGTGGCCACATGCACGTCATCGAGGAACAACTCGATACCGGTCTGGTCGAGGTCGGCAATACCGGCGTAACCGACGGCCGCCAGGATGCGGCCGAGGTTCGGGTCGCTGGCAAAGAAAGCGGTCTTCACCAGCGGCGAATGGGCGATCGCATATCCCACCGCCAGGCACTCCGCCGTGTCGCGCCCACCCTGGACGGTGATGGTGATGAACTTGGTCGCGCCTTCGCCATCGCGCACGATCGCATGGGCCAGTGTGCGGGCAACCTGCAGCATCGCCGCCTTCAGCGCCTGTCCGTCCGCGCTGTCAATCGACGTGACACGGGTATTGGCCGCCTTGTTGGTGGCGATCACGACGAAGGAATCGTTGGTGGATGTGTCGCCGTCGACTGTCACCCGGTTGAACGACGCGTCCGCCAGTTGCTGCGCCAGCGACTGCATCAGTTCCGGTGCCACGCAGGCATCGGTGGCCATGAAGCCGAGCATGGTCGCCATGTTCGGCCGGATCATGCCGGCACCCTTGCTCACGCCGGTGACGGTGATCGTCGCACCGCCGACCTGCGCCTGCACACTGCAGGCCTTGGGCACGGTGTCGGTGGTCATGATGCCCTGCGCCGCATTGAACCAGTTGTCTTCCACCGCGTCGGCCAGCGCTGCCGGCAAGCCCGCTTCGATCCGCTCGATCGGCAACTGCTCCATGATGACGCCGGTCGAGAACGGCAACACCTGTTGCGGTGCCAGGCCCAGGCTGGCGGCCAGCGTGGCGCCGCTGCTGCGCGCGCGCTCCAGCCCCTGTGCACCGGTGCCGGCGTTGGCATTGCCGGTATTGATCAGCAGGGCACGGATCTCCTGGCCGCTGGCCAGGTGCTCGCGGCAGACCTGGACCGGTGCGGCGCAAAAGCGGTTGCGGGTGAACACCGCACCGACGCCGGCGCCGGGTTCGATCAACACCACCGTCAAATCCTTGCGATTGGCCTTGCGGATACCCGCCTCGGCCGTGCCGATGCGGATGCCGGGAACAGGGTGCAGATCAGCTGCGTTGGGGGCGGACAGATTGACGGGCATGGCGGACCTTCAGGAGAGTTTGCCGTGGCATTGCTTGTACTTCTTGCCACTGCCACAAGGACAGGGCTCGTTGCGTCCCACGCGGGGGACCTGGCCGCCGGCAGCCGCCGCAGCCGCGACGCTGGTGCGCCGGGCAATGCTGTCTGCATCGGCCGTGGTTTCGACCTCGCCGGTTTCGGTCGGCGCGGTGTAGGTGACGTTGGCAATCCTGTCGGCGCGGCTCTCCATCTCCTGGGCGGCCTGGTCGAGCTGCTCGCCCGACTGGATTCGCACGGTCATCAGCAGTTTCGTGACCTCGTTCTTGACCGAGTCCAGCAGCTGGCCGAACAACTCGAACGCCTCGCGCTTGTATTCCTGCTTCGGTTGCTTCTGCGCATAACCGCGCAGGTGGATACCCTGGCGCAGGTAGTCCAGCGCGCTGAGGTGCTCGCGCCAGTGGGTGTCGATGCTTTGCAGCAGCACCATGCGTTCGAACTGCAGGAAACCCTCGTTGCCCACCAGCGCAACCTTGGCCGTAAAAGCCTCGTTGGCGGCCGTCTGCACCTTCTCCAGGATGTCTTCGTCGGTGATGACATTGGCCTGCTGCACCAGGTCCTTGAGCTTGAGTTCGATCTGCCAGTCTTCGGCCAGGACCTTCTCGAGCCCGTCCAGGTCCCATTGCTCTTCGACCGAATCGGCCGGCACGTACTGGCGCACCAGGTCGGAGAAGCTGCCCTCGCGCAAGGTCTCGATCTGGGCCGACAGGTCGTTGGCATCGAGAATCGCGTTGCGCTGCTCGTAGATCACCTTGCGCTGGTCGTTCGACACGTCGTCGTATTCGAGCAGTTGCTTGCGCATGTCGAAGTTGCGCGCCTCGACCTTGCGCTGCGCGCTCTCGATGCTGCGCGTGACAATGCCGGCCTCGATCGCCTCGCCGTCCGGCATCTTGAGCCGGTCCATGATGGCACGCACGCGGTCGCCGGCGAAGATGCGCATCAGCGCATCGTCCAGGCTCAGGTAGAAACGCGAAGAACCCGGATCGCCCTGGCGCCCGGAACGGCCGCGCAACTGGTTGTCGATACGGCGCGACTCATGCCGCTCGGTGGCGATGATGCGCATGCCACCAGCCGCCTTGACCGCTTCATGGTCACGGGCCCACTGCGCGCGCAGTTCGGCAATCTTCTGCTGGCGCGTCGCGTCGTCCAGCGTCGTGTCGGCCTCGACCGCGAGCACCAGCTTGTCGACATTGCCGCCGAGCACGATGTCGGTACCGCGACCAGCCATGTTGGTGGCGATCGTGATCATCTTGGGGCGCCCGGCCTGCGCAACGATCTCCGCCTCGCGCGCATGCTGCTTGGCATTGAGCACCTGGTGCGGCAATTTCTCGCGCTCGAGCAGCTGCGCAATGATCTCCGAGTTCTCGATCGACGTCGTGCCCACCAGCACCGGCTGGCCGCGCTCGTAGCAGTCGCGGATGTCGGCAATCGCCGCCTCGTATTTCTCGCGCGTGGTCTTGTAGACCCGGTCGAGCTGGTCGTCGCGTTTGCTCGGACGGTTGTGCGGAATCACCACCGTCTCGAGACCGTAGATTTCCTGGAACTCGTAGGCTTCGGTATCGGCCGTACCGGTCATGCCGGCGAGCTTGCCGTACATGCGGAAGTAATCCTGGAAGGTGATCGACGCGAGGGTCTGGTTCTCGCTCTGGATCTTGACGCCCTCCTTGGCCTCCACCGCCTGGTGCAGGCCGTCGCTCCAGCGCCGGCCCGACATCAGGCGGCCGGTGAACTCGTCGACGATC
>JBFJZP010000073.1:0-9070 GCA_041622095.1 Burkholderiaceae bacterium
CGACCTGCGCCGACTCGGAGACAGCCGTCTTGCCCGACGAACCCGCCAGAATCATTTCCGACACCTTGGCGCGGACCGTGTAGTCCTGGTATGCCGGCAGGGCCACGGCGGCCAGAATACCGATGATCGCGACAACGATCATCAACTCGATAAGGGTGAAACCTTTTTGCATGGAACGCTTCATTTGAAAACTCCTGGGGTTGAGAAAAACTAGCAGGGCAATCACATAGAGCAGGATGTGTGCCAGGTCCGGAATCCCCCGAATGTCGACGTTTTTGCGTGCAAATCGCCGGTTTTCGTCGCAAACGGCCGGCCGGACGACATTGGGCGGCAACGGCCTGACATTTTTGTCATGCCATAATTGTCACCCGAGGGTTACTTGATACAGACCTGCCGGACCATCTTGATATCGGTCATGCCCATCATGACTTTTTCCATGCCGTCCATCTTCAAAGTGCGCATGCCGCCTTCGACCGATTGCGCGAACAGCTCTGCCACCCGGGCACGTTCCTGGATCAGCTTCTTGACGCCGTCGTCGGCAATCAGCAACTCATGCAGGCCGATGCGGCCCTTGTAGCCGGTACCGTTGCATTTGTCGCAACCCACCGCCCGGTAGAACTTGAGTTGACCGTCCTGGCCGTAGATCCGGTTCCAGCTCTCTTCCAGCTTGCGTGCCTCGCCGGCATGGTCTGCCTGCCAGGCCTTGGAATGGCGCAGTTCCTCGACATATTCGACAACGAACAGCCGCATCTCTTCGGCGTCCGGCACATACGCCTCCTTGCAGTCGCACAATTTCTTGGCCAGGCGCTGGGCCAGGATGCCGAGCAAGGCGTCGGCAAAATTGAACGGGTCCATGCCCATGTCCATCAAGCGGGTGATCGACTCGGGTGCGGAATTGGTGTGCAGCGTCGAGAACACCAGGTGGCCGGTCAGCGAAGCCTCGACGCCCATCGACACGGTTTCCTTGTCGCGTGATTCGCCGACCATGATGATGTCCGGGTCGGCACGCAGGAAGGCGCGCATGACCAGTGCGAAGTCGATGCCGGCCTTCTTGTTGATCTGGACCTGGCGCAAGCCCTTCTGGGTGATCTCGACCGGGTCCTCGGCAGTCCAGATCTTGGTGTCCGGGGTGTTCAGGAACTTCAGGATCGAATGCAGCGTGGTGGTCTTGCCGGAGCCGGTCGGGCCGCAGACATAGAACAGCCCGTAAGGCTTGGTGACGGTCTTCTCGAGCCGCTCCCGGTTGTGCGTGGTCAGGCCGAGTTTTTCCAGCGGGATCGGCTCGCCGGCGGCCAGGATTCGCATCACCACGTCCTCGACGCCGCCGGTCGACGGAATCGTCGCCACCCGCAGCTCGATATCGAGCGGGCCGTATTTCTTGAACTTGATCTTGCCGTCCTGCGGCTTGCGGCGCTCGGAGATGTCGAGGTCGCACATGATCTTCAGCCGTGTGACCATGGCCTGGCGGAAATGCGCCGGCACCTCGATATACGGCACCAGCGTGCCGTCGATGCGAAACCGGATGCCTGTCTTGAGCTTGCCCGGCATCGGCTCGATATGGATGTCCGACACCTTCTGGTTGTAGGCGTCGATGATCACCTTGTTGACGAACTTGACCAGTTCGTTGTCGGCCGCTGCCGATTCCAGCGAATCCTCATTGCTGCCGTCGTCGATCGGGCCGCCATCCATGTCGGCCAGCAACTGGTCGATCGAGGTGCCGTCAACGCCGGCGCCGTACAGCTGGGCCAGCGTATCGTCGAACTCGGTCAGCGTGGTGACCCGGTAGGCGAACTTGCCGATGCGCGGAAACACCTGCGGCACGACCCGGGCATTGCGCACCGCCTCCGGGTCCACACACATGATGACCAGGCCGTCGGGCGATTCCTCGAGCGGGATCCAGCCCTGCTCGACGATGAACTCGCGCTTGAGCGGACCGTGCAAGGCCTCCGAGCGGATACGGCCGGAACTGAAGGGCTCGTACGGGACACTGAAGAAGCGCGCCAACGACGAGCCGACCTGCGCGGGCTTGACCTTGAAATGCGCCATCAGCACATGCTCGACCGGCTTTCCCTCGTTGCGCGCATCGACCAGGCTTTGATCGAGTTCGGTCTCGGTGAGTACCCCATCGGCAACCAGGCCACTGTATTTGGTGATCTTGTGGCGCGTCGCTTCATTGGCCTTTTGCACCCGCTGGCGGATCGCGGTGGCCAGGGTCTTGCACAACTGCGCGACACCTTCTACCTCCAGCGCGCCAAAGGCCTGGTCGCTCTTGTTGTTGATGATCTGCAGCACCCCGTGCAACACCTCGCCATCGAGGATAGGCGAGACCAGCATCTGGCGGGTGCGGTAGCCGGAGCGTTTGTCGACCTCTTTCAGAAAGGTCAGCGACGGATGGATCTGCTTGAGCGCGTCGTCGTCATAGACATCGGCCAGATTGAGCTGCCGACGGCTGAAGGCGACGTAGCCGGCCAGGCTCTGGGGAGAGATCGGCAGTTTCAGGTCGCGGCTGCTGTTGAGCCCGGTCTTGATCTTGGAGACGATGGCGGTCTGGTCGTCATTGACTGCGTACAGGGTCAAGCGGTCGGCATTGAGCAGCTTGCAGATGTCCTGGCTGGCCTCCAGCATGATCTGGTCCAGGTTCTCGGTGTCGTGAATCCGGGCGGTGACGTGGTGCAACTGCTTGTAGAACAAGGCCTCGAAGGTGATGCCGCGTTTTTCCGGTGGCAGTTTCTGGCTCTCGAAGAAAGCCTGCTCCGACGCTTGTTCACCTGCTGCGGGCTTGAGCACGGCGTTCACGACAAATCCTTCGCACCGAAGGCAGCGATGCTGTTCGATGGGTGCGCGGAGCTCATATCTCGAACTCCTGGCCGGCGCGCAGCCAGCGGATGTCGTGTGTCACATTCGGACCCGTCACCGAGGTTTCATCGAATTTCTGGATCTCGGCCATGATGAGATCGGTTTCTGCCGGCTTGGTATGGGTGATATAGATCGGGAACTTGTGGTCGATCGAGATATTGTCGAGTTCATTGGCCAGCACGCCGGGCGACAGGTGCAGGCTGAGCTTGGCCAGGTCCTTCTCGCGGTTGCTGAACGCCGTCTCGATCACCAGCATCGCCACGTTCAACTGGTTGATCCGTTCCCAAAAGGCCGGATTGCGCTCGGTATCACCCGAGAAGACCCAGCAGCCGGTACCCGCCGTGACAGCATACCCCACCGCAGGCACGGTGTGAACCGCCGGTAACACTTCGAGCAACTTGCGGTTGACCTCCAGCGTCTGGCCGGTACGGATTTCGTGGAACGAGATGAACGGTGCCTGGGGCGTCGGGATCCGGCTGAAATCCGGCCAGATGACGTCGTTGAAGATATGCGCCTTGAGCGCAGCAATGGTGCCGGCCAGGGCATGGATCTTCAGCGGCTGCTGGCGCCGGGCGGCGACCGCGTCGACCATCAGCGGCAACGCGGCGACATGGTCCAGGTGCGAATGGGTCAGGAAGACATGCTCGATGCCGCGCATCTCGTCGAGCGTCAGGTCGCCGACGCCGGTGCCGGCGTCGATCAGGATGTCGCCATCAATCAGAAAAGACGTGGTTCGGCAGTCTTTGGCAATGGCGCCGGAACAGCCCAACACACGCACTTTCATGGCGACCCTTACTTGGTTTCAAAATTCGTTGCACCGTCCCACTCGAGATCCAGGGGAAGCAGCCGCATGGAGGCTATCCGATCCGAGTAAAGGTGGTACAGGTACTTTTTGGCATTCATGCGCAACAGATTCATCATCAGCAGGTCACATTGATCCCAGTCCTGCGAGCGGTAGGCCTTGAGGAAGGAGGCCCAGGCCTTGAGTTCGGCCTCGGTCTCGGCGCCGATGCGGTTGGTCGGCGCCACCGGCCAGAAGATCGCGACCGCCTGGTCCTTGCCCTTGACCCGGACCAGGTCGAGTTCCTGCCAGCCGAAGGCCGGCGCCAGCTTGCGCGCCGATTCGCTGACGACGATGTCGACACCATAGACCTTGGACAGGCCTTCCAGCCGCGAGCCCAGGTTGACCGCGTCGCCGATGACGGTGTAGCTCTTGCGGATGTTGGAGCCCATGTCGCCAACACACATGTTGCCGGTGTTCACGCCGATGCCGATGCCGATCTCCGGAATACCCTTGGCCCGGTGCTCTTCGTTGATGCCGCGCACCGCATTGGCCATCTCCATCGCCGACTTGACCGCCAGATGCGCATGTTCCGGGGTTTCGACCGGCGCCCCCCAGAAAGCCATCACGCAGTCACCCATGTATTTGTCGATGGTGCCGCGGTTGGCCCGGATGATGCCGGTCAACCGGGTGAAGACACCATTGAGCAAGGCCTGCAACTGGATCGGCTCCATCTGCTCCGACATCTTGGTGAAGCCGCGCATGTCGCAGAACATCACCGTCATCTCGCGGTTGGTGGCCGCCATGCTGTAGCTGTCCGGGTCCTTGACCATCTCGTCCACCAGCTCCGGCGGGACATAGGTGCCGAACAGATTGGCGAGTTCGCGTTTGGAACGGCTTTCGACGAAATAGCCGTAACTCATGTTCAGCGCAAACGCGGTCGCGACCATGATCAGCGCGCCCGCCAGCGGCAGGACCAGGCCGGCACCGAGGTACAACCAGAGATTGAGGCCGACCACCATGCCCACGACAAGCACGCTCAGGATCACCGCCCGCGTCGCCGATACCAGCGGCAAGGCGAACGCCAGCACCAGGCCGGCAACCAGCAGGACCAGCACCTCATATCCGATGGCGTAGTCCGGCTTGACCAGCGTCTTGCCGTCGAGCAGGCCGGAGATCACATTGGCATGCGCCTCGACTCCAGGGTAGATCTCGCTGACCGGTGTGACCCGCAAGTCCTGCAAACCCGGCGCGGTGGTGCCGACCAGCACGATCTTGTCTTTCAGCGTACCGGCCGGCATCTTCTGGGACAACAGGTCGGCGGCAGACACATACTTGAACGAGCCGCCATTGGGACCGCCGAAACCACGAAACGGAATCAGCGCGCCGACCTGGTCGTCGACTGGAATGGCCAGCGTCTTGGTGCCGAGCTTGAGCTGGATGCTTTCCAGGCCCTGGTAGCTGCGGCTCAGCATCCGGTCCTTGGGAAAACCCGGCGACACCGTCGGCGAACCGGCCAGCATGCGGAACATCGCCAGCGACAGGGATTCGTAGTATTTGTCCTTGTATTCCGCGACCAGCGGCAAGGAGCGCACCACGCCATCTCCCTCCGGGATCGGATTGAAATGGCCGGCAACCGGGGCGGCCTTGGCGATCTGCGCGATGTTGCTGCCGAAGCCGTTCCAGCTGGTGAACTTGATGGGCCGCCCCTGCAACGCGTCCCGGGTCATCACCGGCTCCGGCAGGACACCGGAGGTATGGCCATCACGGTCGCCGGTGAAGTAATAACCCAGTACCACCGGCCGACCTTCGAGCGACTTGGCAAACAGCGCGTCATAGTCGAGCAAGGGCTGCAGTTGCCGGAGTTTGTCGACAAAACCCGGCTGGTCGCGCAATTCACGCTGGGCCAACTCGTTGAGTCGTTTCAAGCCGGAGCTTTCGTCCGCCTCGGCGAACACGATGTCGAAACCGAGCAAGGCGATCTTCTGGCGCTCGAACAACTCGTTGGTCAGTTCGCTGAGGCGGTTGCGCCCCCAGGGCCAGCGCCCGACATCGGCCAGGCTTTTCTCGTCGATGTCGACGATGACGATGCGGTTGTCCAGAGTCTTGGGCATCGTCGCGCGCAGGCGCGAATCGTAGATGAGGCTGTCGAGGCGATCGAGCACCCCCAGGCGAAATGCGTCAGTGGCATGCAGCAGCACCACCACCAACGGAAGCAAGGTCACCAGAATGCGCGGCCAATGCCTGACAAGTGCTCCCATGGCTGCGTCAGCAAACGGGAGTGATGGCCGCGGGGATCAGCAGTTGTTCCCTGGTGTCAGCTCTGTACGAACTGCATTTGTGTACCGGCCAGCTCGATCAGGTCGCCGTTCTTCAGCGAGACCGGATCGGTGCCGATCGGTGCACCGTTGAGTGCGGGGTTACCGGCACCTTCAACATGGTGGACGACGAATCCATGCTGGCGCCGGGTGATGGCGGCCACCGCCACACCGGGTTTGCCGATGGTGGTGACGACCTTGGTCAGCGGGACCTCGCGACCGGATGCGGCGCCCGAGAGCACCTTGATCGACGCCTGTGCCTGCGCCGCGGTAGCGGCGGTGGCGGTGGCAGCGGCGGGCGCCGGTGCGGCGTTCCAGCCGGAGGGCTTGGCCTCTTGCAGCGGTGCCGGTGCGGGTGCCGGCGACGACTTGACCATCATGGTCTTCTCGAAGCCGTCGGCCGCAGCCTCGCTGACAAACTTGATCTTGTACTTGCCGACCTCGATCGTGTCGCCGTTTTGCAACTGCTGCTTCTTGGCCGCCTTGCCGTTGACATAGGTGCCGTTGGTGCTGTTGAGGTCTTCGATGAATACGTCGCTGCCGGTCATCTGGAACACCGCGTGTTCCCCACTGATGGCCAGGTTGTCGATCACGACATCGTTGTACGGTCGACGGCCCAAGGTGGTCCGGTCTTTGGTCAGCTGGACTTCCTTGATGACAACACCATCGATCGATACGATCATTTTCGGCATGACCGACTCCTATTCATCTGCCACATATTCATAAACGACACGAGCTCCTATTTTCCCAACAGTCTGGAGATCAAGCCACGCTTTTCTGCTGCCGGCTCGGCCAGCACCAGCAGTACCGAGATGTTGTCGCGCCCGCCATGTTCGTTTGCCACGGCCACAAGTATGTCCGCCTTCTGGTCCATCGGCACGGGCCCCCCAAGGATACTGGCAATTTCGGCATCGTCAACCATGTCGGACAGACCATCCGAGCACATCAGATAACAGTCTCCGGCCTCGACCTGATGCTCGTTCACTTCCATCATGACCACATCCTCGACACCGAGCGCACGGGTGACCAGGTTCTTGATCGACGAGCCGACCGCCTGCTCCGGCGTGATCAGGCCGGCGTCGATCTGCTCCTGCAGCAGGGAGTGGTCCTTGGTGATCTGGACCAGCTTGCCGCCGCGCAGGCGATAACAGCGCGAATCGCCGATGTGCCCGAGGATCAGCGTGTTTTCATGGAACACACCCACCACCAGTGTCGTACCCATGCCGGAGTACTGGGGGTTGGATCCGGACGCATTGAAGATCGAGCGATTGGCATTGTCGACACAGATTTCCAGCGCGCGGCGCACTTCCTTGACCTTGGCGTTCTTGCCAGCCTCGGACAACCAGCGCGCCATCTCGGACTTGATGAAGGCGGTCGCCATGCCGCTGGCGATTTCGCCGGCGTTGTAGCCGCCCATGCCGTCGGCCAATACGGCAAGATGGGTGGTCTCGTCGAACAGCACCGCATCCTCGTTGTTGTCTCTGGCCCTGCCCGGGTCGGTACGGGCAAGAAAGGTGTATTGCATCATGGCGGCCGGATCAGATTTCGACATCCGGCGCGTTGCCACCCGGTTTCGTCGCCGGCTTGTCGTCACCTTGGGCCTTGTGCACGACCGTCTTCTCGAAGCCGTCGTCCGTCGGACTTGCCGGTGGCACGGCCTGGTGCACCAGCGTCTTGTCGAAGTCGGAGTCGGCGGTTGGCGTTGGCGTTGGCGTTGGCGGCGCAGCCTTCCGAGCAGCGGTCTCGTCGGGCCCGCCTGAAGCCGCAGCAGCCATCGTGGCGCCCGCGAGCACGGCGGTTTTTTCTTGGTCCGGCGCCGATTTATCGGCCTGCGGCGCATGTGCCGGCGCACCCGACTTGGCCGGGCCCGGCTTGTTGCCGCCGAGTTCGGCGATCACCGAACGCAGGTCGGCTGCAAACTGTTCACCATCCTGGTAACGGGTCTCCGGACGCTTGCTCAGCGCCAGCGCCACCAGGTCGGCCAGGCTTTGCGGCAGGTCGCTGCGCAAGGCGCGCAGGTCGGGCGCTTCCTCGTTGGCGATCTTGTACATCAGCTCGGCCATCGATTCGCCGCGGAACGGCAATACGCCGGTCAGCATCTGGAACAACATCACACCCAGCGAGTACAGGTCGGAGCGGCCGTCGACCTTCTTGCCGGCCAGCTGCTCGGGGGACATGAAACTCGGCGTGCCCAGTACCAGGCCGGTCTTGGTCTTGCTCGAGTCGGTGATCCGCGCGATGCCGAAGTCGGTGACCTTGACGGTGTCGCTGTCGGCCTCGTACATGATGTTGGCCGGCTTGATGTCGCGGTGCACCACGTTCTGCCGGTGCGCATATGCCAGCGCCTCCGCCACGCGCGCCACGATCGACAACACCCGGGGCGCGGGCAGCAGATTGCCATCCTTGCAGTAGTCGAGCAGGTCCTTGCCCTTGAGGAATTCCATCGCGATATAGGCCAGGTCGTGCTCCTCACCGGCATCGAAGATGGTCACGATATTCTGGTGCTGCAGCCGGCCGGCTGTCTCGGCCTCTCGGAAGAAACGCTCGCGTGCATCGACCAGTTCGTCGCCGGAGAACTCCTGGCTCAGCGCCATGGTCTTGATCGCGACGACGCGGCCGATCTTCGGATCCTTGCCGAGATACACCACCCCCATCGCGCCCTTGCCCAGTTCCTTGTCGACCTGGTAGCGACCGAGCATCGGTTTCTCGACCGCGCCGCCGTCGAGCAGCATCGTGCCACCCGGATGTGCGCCGCTGCCACCGAGCATGACGGTTTCGGACAGGTTCTTGGCCCGGTTGAGCTTGGCCTGCAAGTCCTTGTAGTCCTTGTCGTAGGTGGCCATGTGCTGGTACACCGCCTCGGCCTTGTTGAACTGGCGCTTGCGCTCGAAGTCCAACGCCAGGCTGTACAGGTTACCCATCACCGCGTCACCAAACGGGACACGGCGGAAGCGATCGAAGGCGGCGTCGAGCTGGCCCTGGCCCTGCAGCGCCAGGCCCATCATGCGATTGGTTTCCGCCGACTCCTCATCCGACCTGAGCTTGCCGGCCTCGGTGACCAGGAAGCGCTTGGTGGTCAGGGCCAGGTGGCCGATCACCAGCAACATCGCCGGCA